>JAUWGC010000132.1 GCA_030606625.1 Bacteroidales bacterium
TGTTCATTTCTTTTGCTTGCCCAAAAGAAACGAACCAAAGAAAAAGGCAGCACGAATGAAGCCCTTTCTCCCCACGGTCAAACTTCCCACCGCACAGTCCCCGAAAGTGCCGCACCATTCGTGCACTCCCCCCACCGGCTAGCTTTTAGTAAAATTAAATTCAATTTCAAACGTAAGTTATATATTAAGGTCATTTCTATCGTTTTCCGTTTGGTCGTTTGCCGTCAGCTACTTGCCGTTTGTTCATGAATCGTAAATAGCAAATCTAAAATCAAATCGTAAGTCGTACCTCGTATATCGTGTATCGTAAATCAAAAGAGATTGCTATTAGGCTCAATTTGTCCAGCGTTATTAATGGTTATTGATAGTTCTCAGTTGTCAGTTTGTTTATTCTGTGTAGCCGGTTTTCCGGCAGATGGACTTTTGTCTTTATACTTTTATCTTTTATCTTCCGGTATATCTGGGTTGGGTTATTGATTGTTTACTTATTAAAACCATGTTCCGACGGAGTAAACCAGAAATCTAAAAACACAAGCATCAAAACAAGATTGCAAAATTAAACAAAAATAATTGGGGTTTATTTTCAGAAAAAGGTATTAAATAATAAAGAACTTGTTTTTTCAAAATTATATTGTTTTACATTTGCAGCGAAAAATTTCATCACAGTTGTTGATATAATAATGTTTAAGATGGCAAAAAACCTTGTTATTGTTGAGTCACCGGCTAAGGCAAAGACTATCGAAAAGTTCCTGGGAAAGGAATATCTGGTTAAATCCAGCTTCGGCCACGTTATGGATCTCTCAAAGAAAGATTTAGGGGTTAATATTGAAAATGGATTTATACCTGATTACCAAATATCTGCCGACAAGAAAAAGATCGTTGCCGAATTGAAGAAGTTGGCAAAGGATTCAGAAACTGTATGGCTTGCTACTGATGAAGACCGTGAAGGTGAAGCTATCTCATGGCACCTTGTAAATGCTTTAAAACTTAATGAATCCAAAATAAAGCGTATAGTCTTCCATGAGATCACCAGGACTGCCATCACTGATGCCATCAATAATCCCCGTGGCATAGATAAGAACCTGGTCAATGCCCAGACTGCCCGCCGGGTACTTGACAGGCTCGTAGGATTTGAGTTGTCACCACTTTTGTGGAAGAAAGTTAAGCCGGCACTCTCGGCAGGGCGTGTTCAATCTGTTGCCGTGAGGCTTATCGTGGAAAAAGAAGAGAATATAAAGAGTTTTAATAGTATTTCTACATACAAGATCACAGCCAAATTCATTATCAGAAAGAAGGGAAAAGAATCAGTTATCCAGGCTGAACTATCCAGCCGTTTTAAGACAAAAGAACAAGCTGTTGTTTTCCTCCGGCAATGTAAAGGGGCAGAATACACTATTGCTAAAATAGAAACAAAGCCTGCCAGGCGATCACCTGCTCCTCCATTCACGACCTCAACATTACAGCAAGAAGCCAGCCGAAAGCTTGGATTTTCTGTTGCCAATACCATGCGTATTGCTCAACAGCTATATGAGGCAGGATTAATCACTTATATGAGAACCGATTCTGTAAATCTTTCAAACATGGCACTGGCCATGGCAAGTAAAAAAATCACTGATCTTTATGGAAAGGAATATGTCAAAACCAGAAAATTCAAGACCAAATCAAAAGGGGCCCAGGAAGCGCATGAAGCTATCAGGCCGACAAGCCTGAATAATCCTGCCATTGACGGCAATCGTTCTCAGAAAATGTTATACGAACTTATCTGGAAACGAACTATTGCATCACAGATGAGCGATACTATCATGGAAAAAACCAATGTTTACATTGATATTTCCAGTACAAAAGAGAAGTTTGTGGCCAGGGGTGAAGTCATTAAGTTTGATGGTTTCCTTAAAGTATATATTGAATCTACCGATGAAGAGAAAGGGGAAGAGCATAAAGGTATTCTTCCACCGCTTAAGGCTGGCGATACACTGGATATAGAAATTATGACGGCTACCCAAAGATTTACACAAGCTCCTCTGAGATATTCGGAAGCCAGTCTTGTCAAGAGAATGGAGGAACTGGGAATTGGAAGGCCGTCAACTTATGCACCGACAATATCCACGATACTGAAAAGAGAATATGTGGTGAAGAAAAACATGGAAGGTTTCTCCAGGGATTATCAACTCATCACACTTAAAAACGATCAAATTAAGGAAGAAGTCAAATCAGAAAAAGTTGGATATGACAAAGGCAAGCTTTTCCCAACCGACCTGGGCATTATTGTCAATAAATTTCTCACCCAATATTTTGAAACTATCATTAATTATAATTTCACAGCCAGCGTTGAAAAGAAATTTGACGAAATTGCACAAGGCAACAGGGTCTGGAATGAAATGATCAAAGAATTCTACAGCCCTTTTCATATAAAGATTGAAGACACTCTTGGAGTAAAAAAATTCAGAGGGGAAAAATTACTGGGAAAAGATCCTGAAAGTGGAAGGAATGTTTATGTGAAGTTAGGAAAGTATGGGCCTATGGTTCAGATCGGAGACACCGAAGAAGGTGAAAAGCCGAGGTTTGCAGGTATGAAAAAAGACCAGAGTATTGAAACGATTACCCTTGAAGAAGCGCTGGATCTTTTTAATTTTCCCCGGCAGGCCGGCAATTATGAAGAGGCAGAAATGATCGTGGCTATTGGAAGATTTGGCCCTTATGTCAAGCACAAAAATGAATTCTTCTCCATCCCCAAAACTGATGATCCTTCTACAATTACAGAGGTTAGAGCCATAGAGATCATTGAGGACAAAAGAAAAAGGGAAAAAGAGAGAATTATTAAGGAATTTGATAAAAACAAGGATGTAAAGGTATTGAAAGGCCGTTATGGCCCTTATATCTCTATTAGCAAAAGTAATTTTAAAATCCCTAAAGGGACTGATCCTGCATCACTTACTCTTGAAGACTGCCTGAAAATCGCAAAAGATCCAAAAAACACTCCCAAAAAGCGTTTTACAAAAAAAGGAAAATAATCCTGATCACTGATTGTTTAGGTTGATGAATATAATTACCTTTGGTCTGCATGAAATTGCACCTGCTATGGACATCAACATTTATTTCGAACCTATTGACACAGAGGCATTATATATTGAGGATAATGAACCACACAAGAGGTTTTGCGATATTATCAGCAGCAATTCCAAGGAAGGCCGGTTTCCCGACCTGGATGATATCGATATAGCAATATTTGGTGTTAACGAGGACCGTAAAACAGTTAATAACGAAGGTTGTGCGAAAGGGCCGGATCAGGTCCGTAAATTTCTGTACAAACTTTTTCAGGGTAGATACAAAAGCAAGATTGCTGACCTAGGCAACATCAAACAGGGATATACCATAGAAGACACCTATTATGCCGTTTCATCTGTCGTTGCTGAATTATTGCAAAACAAAATTATTCCGGTCATTTTAGGTGGTAGCCAGGATATTACATATGCCCAGTATAAAGGCTATGAAAACCTTGGCCAGATCATCAACATGATCACAATTGATTCAACCTTTGACCTGGGAAAGTATAAAGATGACATCAACTCACAGTCATACCTGAGCAAAATTATTCTTCACCAACCGAATTACCTGTTCAACTTCACGAACCTTGGTTATCAGACTCATTTCGTTGATCAGGAAGCCATCGCCCTTATGAAGAAGCTCATGTTTGATGCTTACCGCATCGGAAAGGTCAGAGATGATTTTGAAGATGTTGAACCTATTATTCGTAACGGAGATCTAATAAGTGTTGATATTTCAGCCATTCGTCAATCAGATGCACCTGGTAACGGCAATGCCTCTCCAAACGGATTCTACGGTGAAGAAATGTGCCGTATCATGCGATATGCCGGACTCAGCGATAAGATGTCCTCCCTCGGATTATATGAATTCAATCCATTGAATGACCGGCAGAATCAAACAGCACAACTGGTTGCACAATTGGTATGGTATTTTATTGACGGATTTTACAACAGAAAGGATGATTATCCGATGATAAGTACGGAAAATCACCTGAAATTTCTGGTTAGGGTAAAGGATCATATCGAAGAGATCGTTTTTTATAAAAGTAAGAAGAGCGAACGCTGGTGGATGGAAGTCCCAATCGAGACCAGCCTGATGCCAAAATATGAAAGGCATTACATGGTACCATGTTCATTCAGGGATTACCAGGTTGCATGTGAGAATATTATTCCTGACAGATGGTGGCAGTTTTACCAGAAATTGATTTGATATTACAAAAAGCAAGTAATTGGAATCAAGACAAAGTTTGCTTGACATGTTTATAGCCCAAGGCATAACGAACAAGGCCTGCTGTGTTTCTTACGCCGATCTTGTTCAGCAGGTTCGCACGGTGTCCGTCAACCGTACGCTTGCTGATCTTGAGCCTTTCGGCGATCTCCTTGGTAAGATATCCATGGCTGATAAGCTCTAAAACCTCGGCCTCACGATTTGTCAATGGGTTTTTGCTCTTATATTCTTTTATAAGTTCGTTGTCCATTTTATCGTATAATGACTGGAAAATGGCGGAGGCAAAATAATGGTTGCCACTATGAACCTTTTCCAGAGCCTTATAGAATTCTTCCTTCTGGATGGTATAATTGATAAATCCTTTGATACCAACTTGCAATAAGCCCGAAATTTTCTGAACTTTGAGTTGGTCGAAAATGACAATATATTTAATACTCGGATTCTTTTCAATGAAAGTTTGTACATCATCCAGGCCTACTTTCATTAACCAGTTAATTGTGCTAATGACAATTGGGTATTTATGAATGGTTATAAGCCCTTTGAAATCATTCCAACTGCTTGTTTGGCCAACCAGCTTATATTCCTTTGTCCCATAAAGCCATACAGCGATTCCCTGTTTGATGATATCACTATCATCCGTAATGAATATACTTGCTGAGGGCTGCATTGTAATTTATAATTTAAATAATTCAGGTTTACGAGATGCAAATTAGGTTAAAAACAGGCATTTGTCAATGGGTAAAATCCAGTATTTTAAGGATAAACATCTGAATAGCAACATGAATATCCGGCAGAGGTGTTAGATCTAATAGGTTTATATTCACCACATCGAGTGCTCGGGGCGAGAAATTTATTAACCAACGGGTTAACCCGTTGGTTGTTATTGATGCCTTGGCACTAAAATAAAACAAGCACTATGCTTCAGCATGGTGCTTGTTTTTGTTTGCTTACTTCAAAAATTATAAACTAGTCCTATTCCATAATTAGTACCTTGTATGGACAAGTTATTTGATTTGTATTGCCTATTCAATAATATACCTGCATTTCCGATGTGGCTATATCCTATGAAATGAAAAAACCACCCAATCACTCCTAAACTTACTCCGATATATGTAAAAGTTAATATTTCTTCAGGACTTTCTAAGGTAGCTCCCGAAACAATAATTAGACTTCCTGCAATAGATAATCCCAGTCCGGCAAATAAAAATCCCTTTGCCTTAATTAATTCATCTCCAGGACTAAACTTAATACTTTGAATTTGAAATACTCCTTTTTTATCAATCTCTCCGAATATAATTTTATCCACAAAACGAGTCTTAATGATACTATTTAACTCAATATCTCCAACCCTTTCAAAATATAAAATAGTTTTTGGCTTAACTTGGGCTATTTTGCATTCGATTATTTCCCCAGACTTTAATATTATATGATCATTGTATTGACCCATTGCAGCAATACATCCAAGGGATAACATTAATACTATAACATATCTTTTCATAAATCTTTGTTTTTCGTAAATATAAAGATTATTTGAATAAGATAACCATCTGTAAGCAGTAACTTACAATGTACATTTTTTCGTAATTAACGATAAACAAAAAACGGTAAATAAGGATGTCTGTTTTCCGTAATGCAGCACCCCAAATAAAAATCAACCACAGTAAAAATCAATGGTTACAGAAGAAATATTTTGATCATGTGGAAAACAGAAAAAATTCTATTAATAAATTAGAACCAAAGAACTATAACAAAGAACCTAAAAAATGAATTCCAGTATTGGGCTTATCTCTTTAATACCAGCTAGGCTCTTACCCTGGTTACATTTCACCTGAAATAATCCTTTGTCAAATAAGCT
>JAUWGC010000161.1 GCA_030606625.1 Bacteroidales bacterium
TCTGATCATAATCCTTGTTTGTTGATGTCAGTGTGACCAGCATTAATGGGAAAGAGAATCTTTTTTTAGTAGTTAAACCATACTGTTTTACATCTTCCGGCAATTTTGGGATAGCCTGAGATACCCTGTTTTGTGTAAATACGGTGTTCATATCAGGATCAGTTCCTATTTCAAAGGAAACATTAAGGGTCATTGTGCCATCATTAGAGTTGGTCGATTTCATATAAATCATATTGTCAACACCATTAACCTGCTGTTCGAGAGGTGTGGCAATTGATTGCTCAACATTGATAGCATTGGCTCCAGTATAAACTGTGCTGACCGAAACCATAGGAGGCGAAATATTTGGGTATTGTTCCATAGGAAGGCCTAACATGAAAACTACCCCAACGATTACAATTACAATGGCTATCACCATTGCAACTATGGGCCTGTGTACAAAAAAATTACCTTTTTCTTCCATGATACGCTTTCTTATTTTTTTTGACCTTTTTCATTCAGTTCTACAATTTCAGGCTTAATAGTCATACCTTCCCGGACTTGTTGTATTCCCTCGTAAACCACCTTTTCGCCTTGGCTTATTCCTTTAGTGATCACCCAGAAACTATCAACAGTTGGTCCCGTTTCAACGTCTCTTCTTTCAATCTTACTGCTATCGTTAACCACGTACAAGCTATACTTGCCCTGAAGCTCACTTAAGCATCTTTGCGGAACAAGGAGGGCGTTATCTTCTATATAAATTAGTCCTTTTATCCTTGCAAACTGGCCGGGACGTAATATTTTTTCCGGATTTGGAAAGGAAGCCTGAAGCAAAATACAACCGGTAGTCGGATCTATTTGCCTGTCAATAAAGTCCACCTTTCCCTTATATTTAAAAACCGAATTATCGGAAAGGATTAATTCCAGGTTCCTTTTTCCATACTCAAGTTCCTGTTTAGCTCGTCTGTCACTTTTCAGAGAATCAATTCTTGCGGCATTCCTGGCGTAAGCCAAATAATAGTTTTCTGTCAGGAAGAACTGAACTCTGATGGTGTCGATGGTTGAAACAACATTCAGGATAACAGGATTAGGGTCTTTTCCTACAAATTCGCCAATCTTGGCTTTGGTTTTGCCAATGATGCCATCAATAGGCGATTTTACCTTTGTATAACTTAACAGGATATTTGCCGCCCTGAGGTTAGCCTTTGCAGCTTTAACGGAGGCTTCACAGGCACCTTCGTTTGCAAGCGCTGCATCAAGATCGCTTTTGCTTACGGCATTTATCTCGGCAAGGGGCCTGATCCTGCTCAGGTCATTTTGCGCCTTCACCAAATTTGTTTTAGCTTCGGCAAGCTCACTTTCTTTTTCAGCAACATTGGCCTCGTATGTTTCAGGGTCAATATAATAAAGGAGTTGGCCTTTATATACAGGGCTACCTTCAATAAAATAAATACCTTCTACCCATCCTTCCACTCTGGCACGAATAGGGATGTCGTAAAGCCCATAAACCTGCCCGACAAATTCCTGGTAGATGGGTACATCTTTTTGAATTACCTCGACAACAGGTATTTCAGGTGGCTGAACCTGAACACTTTGTTTTTTACCGCACGAGTGAAATATTATTGATATTAAAACCAATGCTATTAATCTGTTAGAAAATAATTTCATAGTAGAACTAAATTTATATTTAAACTATAGTTTCAAAAATAATTAATTTTAATAGATCGGATTAATCTTTTTGTAAAATTATTGAGATATTTGATATTTTTGTAATCGTTATAATTTATATTTTATTATCCTAATTCATTATGGAAAACAAACTTCAGGAATTAACCAATAAAATCCATTCGGAAGGTATTCTCAAGGCTGAAAAAGAAGGTGAGGAGATCAAAGAGAAGGCAAAGAATGAAGCTGCGAAGATCATTAAAGATGCTAATAAAGAAGCAGATAAGATTGTTGAACAGGCGGAAACCAGAGCAGTAGAAATTCGCAAAAATGTGATGGCAGAATTAAAACTATCGGCTAACCAGGCAGTCAGTGCAGTTAAACAGAAGGTAGCAGATCTTATCATTTTGAAATTAGTTGACAAACCTGTCAAAGAGGCATTTCAGGATAAAGATTTTATCAAAAAGATCATTGAAATATTAGTCAGAAATTGGTCATCAATTGAGTCCGGAAGTGCGGGGTTAATGCTTATGTTACCCGAAAAAGACAAAGTGGAAATCGAAAATTACTTTCTTCAAAAACAGCAAAAACTGCTCAAAAGCGGATTGGAGATAAAAGTGGATGATACACTGACAACCGGTTTTAAAATCGCTCCAAAAGATGGTAGTTTTATGATCAGTTTTACAGATGAAGATTTTTCCAACTTTATAAAATCATATTTGCGGCCACGTACCATTAAACTACTTTACGAAGGTGATGAATAAAATACCAAAAAATTATTATTGCCTGGTTGCCGGATTGCCCGATATCATAATCGATCAGAGTAAAATACCCTTTACACTGATGGAATTTAAAAATGAACTCCGGGATATCCTGCACGAGGATGATTACAAGTTGGTAGAATTGTTATTTCTGCCTTATGACAATACCAATCTCTTAAACCTGCTCCAAAAAAATAATAAATCTTATAATTCTCTTGGTAAATACATACAGGAGGAACTGGAAGAAGAGATCAAAGAGCCCGAAGGTATCGAAGACTATTTAAAGAATTTTATTGAAACCTTTAAGGCATCAGGAGGAACTGAATATAAACAATCGTGGGAGAACCAATTGACACAACTGTATTTGGATTATGTACAACACGTCGGCAATCCGTTCCTGAAAGACTGGTTTAGATTTGAGGAAACATTAAAAAATATTCTAACTGCTTACAATTGCAGAAAATATCATATGTCGATGGATGAAGAACTGATCAGAGAAGATGATATTACAGACACCCTTAAAAAAAGTCATGCCAGGGATTTCGGATTGAGCAGTGAGGTTGATTATATCGAAAAGCTGATTAGCATTCTCGAAAGTAAAAATTTACTCGACAGGGAAAAGAATATTGATTTGTTGAAATGGGATTATCTTGATGAACTCATTACTTTCCATTATTTCTCGATCGAAGTGGTCTTAAGTTATATGATCAAGCTCTTTATCGTAGACCGGTGGATGAAGTTGGATAAAGAGACAGGTAAGCAATTATTTGAAAAGTTCTTGAACGATTTGAAAACAACATATAAATTTCCAATCGAATTTACTATAAATGAAAGAAGAAAATAAAACCAAAGGAAAAGTAACAGGTATCATTGCCAACCTGGTTTATGTGGAAGTAGATGGCCCTGTGCGCCAGAATGAAATTTGTTATATTCAACTGGAAGGTTCCCGGTTGATGGCAGAAGTAATTAAGGTAATAGGGAAATATGCTTACGTGCAGGTATTTGAGAGTACGAGAGGGTTGAAGATAGGAACTGATGTTGAATTTTCAGGAAAAATGCTGGAAGTTACATTGGGACCGGGCATTTTGTCGAAAAACTATGACGGACTTCAGAATGACCTGGACAAGATGCAGGACATGTTCCTTAACAGGGGTGAATATACGTTTCCACTGGACCATGATACTATTTGGGGTTTCAAACCTCTGGCCAAGCCTGATGATACTGTTACTGCAGGCGACTGGCTGGGAGAGGTGAAAGAGAACTGGATGTCTCATAAGATCATGGTGCCCTTTGTTTTAAAAGGCCAATACACGGTTAAAAGTATTGTGGGGGCCGGTGATTACAAAATCAATAATACCATTGCTGTCCTT
>JAUWGC010000194.1 GCA_030606625.1 Bacteroidales bacterium
AAAAGCTTTTGACGATATCCGTAACATAGGTGGTGACTGGTAACGCTTATATTCATTTGTATTTACGAGTTTCAGGACCCTTCTGACAATCTCCTCCCCGAATCCCTGTTCAACCAGTTCTTTCGGGCTTTTCCGGAGTTCTATGTATTGGTATAGTATCTTGTCCAAAATATCATATTCCGGTAAGGAGTCAGCATCTGTCTGACCGGGATGTAATTCAGCAGACGGAGGTTTGATAATAGTGCTTTCAGGTATGGTCACTTTATCTTTATTGATAAATCCGGCCAGCTTAAAAACATCAGTCTTATAGACATCCCCCAGTACTGAAATACCGCCGTTCATGTCACCATATAAAGTCCCATACCCAACTGCAGCTTCACTTTTATTCGATGTATTTAAAAGAATATATCCAAATTTATTTGACAAAGCCATCAGGATCACTCCCCTGATCCTGGCCTGGATATTTTCCTCAGTGATATCAAACGGAAGTCCTTTGAAATATGGCGCAAGTGTATCTTCAAAACTTTTAAAGGTTTCCTCTATATTGATAATATCATATTGACATCCTATGTTGTTTGCCAGTTCGATTGCATCTGTTATTGAATGATCGGATGAGAAGGCGGAAGGCATCAATACCGCCCTGACATTCTTTTCTCCAAGTGCACGGGCAACAATGACAAGAGTGACAGCTGAATCAATTCCTCCCGATAAACCCAAAATAGCCTTCCCGAGACCCAGCTTCAGAAAATAATTAGACACACCCAAAACAAGTGCATCATGTATCAGCTCAATCTTTTCTTTCTTCTCAGGAGAAGAAAATTGCGAAGTAAATGCCGGGTCATCAATCTGTTCAAGGTCATACACCCTCAGGTCCTCCTCAAAATACAATAATTCATCAACTATTTCACCTTTTGAATTGATCACCATAGATCCGCCATCAAACAGCAATTCCGTCTGTGCTCCGACATGATTCACATAAAAAAGGGGTATTTTATATCTGTTTACATTCCTGATAAGAAAATCCCTGCGCATCTCTGCCTGGTCATAATGAAACGGTGAGGCAGAAATATTTACAATAAAATCAGGATCCTGTTTGTAAAGCTCATCCATCGGATTAATAGTATACATAGGATCTTTTCCTATGTTAAACAGGTCCTCGCAAATGGTAACAGCAATTTTTTTTCCGTTGATCTCAACAACTTTAAAATCACGGTTTGGCTCGAAGTACCTGTATTCATCGAAAACATCATAATTGGGAAGTAATGTTTTGTGGCGCACGGTTTGAACCTTTCCATCGGCAAGTAAAAAAGCTGAGTTATAGAGGTTCTTGCCCTTTTTGTCGGGATTTATGGCAGGTGATCCAATAATGGCAGCAATGCCCTTACATGTTTTGGCAATTAATTGTATGGATTCATTACATTCATTGATAAAATCCCCGAATTCCAGAAAGTCACGGGGAGGATACCCGGAAATAGCCAGTTCTGCAAAAATAACAAGATCAGCATCTTTTGCTTTGGCTTTTTTAATAGCATTCAGTATCTTTTCAGTGTTATCACTGAAATTACCTATATGATAATTTATCTGAGCAAGAGCTATTTTCACTGTTTTATATATTAAAAAACCAATCCGATATGCACTTCCAGGAAGTTTGCAATTGCTTTATTGCTGACATCCGGAACAACCGTGTTTTCCCCTTTTAAAATATCATTAAAGTTATTATCGAATAAAACACCGACTATAATAACCGTTGACCCGCTGATAATAAACTCTGTTCCCACACCTAAAATTAATGATTCCCTGAAAAAACAGATATCATTTGAAATATCTATACCTTCATCTTTTAAAGTACTTGAATTGTACTTAAATTCGTCATCTGCCTTCGCGCCCAGCAGGAAACCGGTCCCTATCCCAATCTCTCCATAAAACCTGAACCTGCCTACTTTATTTGTTCTCATTTTTAATATAAGTGGAACCTCAATATATTTAAGCTTATATTTTCTCAATAATGTTCCCGTTGTGGAATCATTATTTACTAACTGACTATGAGGATATTTTAAATTAGCATTCAGATAAACAACATTAAAACCACTGGTCACAGCATAATTTTCCATAAGGTGAAATTCAGCGACAAATCCCCATGAGAATCCGGGCAGCATTTCCTCACGCTCGTAATTCTTAGCATCAGGTTTCATCCAGCCAATGTTAGGTGCTACCTTAAAACCAAACACAAATGGTTTTTCCTGGGAATATCCCTGATTCACATAAAAAATAATTAAACTGAGGAGAATAATGGCATATCTTTTCATAAAAAGGGATTATGAGGCTTAATTATCGAATAAAGTATAATCAACCAATAAAATTAAGATATTTTATCAATTATTACCTGTCATTAATATTCATTTTTTTCCAATAAGTTTTGTTAATAAAAATTGTATGTTAAAATAATTAGATTGTCAGTAATAAGATTTATATATTTGTCATTATCAATTTTAATTATCAATCAAAAATTCTCACCATGAAAAAAGCAGCAATACTTATCATCTTATGCCTGATGTTCATGTCATCATTCGCACA
>JAUWGC010000026.1 GCA_030606625.1 Bacteroidales bacterium
ATTAATGTTGTTTATGAAAAAGAAACCCGGATCATTGACCCGGGTTTTTTTTATTGGTCTTTCCACTCCCTGTATTCTTCTACCAGGCTTATCATCGTCTCGTCAGGTTGCATGACAGATGTTATTCCTGTTTTCGTCATTGGGACACCCTGAACAATATTAAAGAATTTTTTTGATTAATTTCTGTTCTGTTGTCCATTTAAACGGAATAGTTTCCCATTGATTGGTTTCTGGTATTTTCACAGTTATAGAGTACATTGTCCTTGTTAGTTCGGCTACTCTCGCTGGACTTATTGGGACATTATTTTCATAGAGCCTTCTTTCCACTTCTTTATAAATAGTATAAGACACAAATGCTATACAGATATGAGCTTCTATCCTATTCCTGTTTCGGTGGTAAATCGGTCTGATTTTCAGATCTGTTTTTGATATCCTAAAGGCTTTTTCTATTTGCCAGAGCTGGTTATAGTTCTCGATCACTTCTTTGGCCGATAAATTGGTGTTGGTGAGATAGCCTTTCAATCCATCCCACTTGCTGTCTGTATCGAATTTTTCGTAATCAATTTCAATTTTTATATCGCCCTCTAATTTCAGATATTTGTTATACCCCCGATTGTTGATATGGCTTTTAGTTAGTTTTCCTTTCTTAAGATTCTTCTCAAGTCTTTTCAGTCCTCTTTTTCTGTTATGCAAATCCTTTTGAGCGCGTTTGTCAGAATAGCTTATTACCAAACGCAGATCATCTGTTTTCTGAATAATCATAAATGCCCCATCAGATAAGGGATGATCAAGTATTTTACTTTGTATGCTTTTGCTTTCATTCTTTATCCTTGCTCCGAGAATAAACTGGTATTGCTTTACCTTAAGAGCTTTTATATTGTTCCCTGAGAGCAATCCTGAGTCAGCAATAACAACCGGTTTAGAAAAATCAAACTTGGCTTGAAAATGTTCTAAAACCGGTATAAGCGTGTGGCCTTCGAATTTGTTCCCTTCAAAAATCTCATATCCGATAGGATAGCCACCGGCACCCACCAGTAAACCCAGAAGAATCTGAGGATGACTTGATTTACCATCTTTTGAAAATCCTGTAATTCGTAGATCATCTTCGTCAGATGCTTCAAAATAAAGGGTAGTCATATCATAAAAAACAATGGCTAAATTACCACCTAATACTGCTTTTGTATAGTTAAATGTAATTTGTTCTACCTGTTCTTTAAGCTCTCGCTGAAGCGTATCTAAAAATCGATATACTTTGCTAATATCAAGAGATACGCCTTTGTATCGCTCCAGATAATCAATGGTTTTTAGTTTACTCCCTGGATAAACCAATCGAGTAATAACTAGATGTCGAAATAAATCTTGTTTTATCTCACCAAAACCGATATCGTTAAATATTTTACCAAAAACTTTTTCTGGTCCGTCAACATGAACCTGATCGTTTTGTACATCTCGAAAACTTAGAATCAGGTTTTTGGTATTATCACTCTGAAAGTTTAGGCTGCTCTGTTGAATCAATGTAGGTAGGATGGTGTATGCTTTACGCCATAAATAAGCAATCTCATCAGGATCCGATGAGGTGCCAACAGTATGTGCAACTCTGTAATTCCCCCTGCTTTTGTCAATAATCTGTATGCTTACACTCCCGCTTTTATTCTTTTTCTTTCTGACAAACATAGCCTAAAGATAGCGGGACACCCCCCAAAATCAAAATCAAATACCTATTTGCCTAATATATAGCGTATTAATAAAAGCGATAATTCAAGGTGACGAAAACAGGAGAATAGTTTAATTTGCATCAAGTTGGTTTTTGATTTTTTTTACTGCCAGATGGTATGAAGTCTTTAATGCTCCAACAGAAGTACCCAATATCTTTGATATTTCTTCATATTTTAATTCGTCAAAGTACTTCATATTAAAAACCAACTTTTGTTTTTTTGGTAACTGCAGTATGGCCTCGTATAGTTTCTTCTGAATGGCATCACCTTCAAAATAAGGATCTTCTTCCAATGTATTGGCTAATTTATAGGCTATATTGGTAAATGGTATAAAATGCCTGATTTTTTTCTTTTTAAGAAATGAAAGGGACTCGTTGGTAGCTATCCGGTATATCCATGTAAATAATTGTGAATCTTCACGAAAAGTATCGATATGATCCCAAACCTTGATGAAGGTATTTTGAATGACATCATCCGTATCAGAGTGATCAATGACCAGTCTTCTGATATGCATGTAGACCTTATTCTGGTATTTTCGTACCAGTAGATTGAAACCGTAGTTCCTGGAATCGGAATTTCGTATTAGTTGAAGAATTTCTTGGTCAGACAGATGAGCCACTATTTAAATATTATTGGAAATTAATCAACCATTTAGATATATCTTAAATATAATGGTTTAAAGGTGAAAATTAACTTGTATGAATTAGCGCATATCAATCACCTCCACACCTGGATAATCTTCTTCATTGAAGGTAAAATCAGAAGCCTTTGTAGGTATGTTAGAAAGGAAGTTATCTACATTATAAGTAATGGTCCCATCATTTTTGTCAAAAATATTGACCTTAACCACTTGCAATTTTTCTTTGTCTATAAAAAAATCCACCTTTGAAAAATTTCTGTCTTCAATGGGTTTAAGTTCAATGATCTGAATTATCTTACCATCAATTTCTTCTTCTTTAAGGAATTTGGATTTATAATTTTTATCATAAAAGGTAAGAATATTAGAAGGTGATATCATACCATCATCATCTTCAAGGGAATTAATTTGAACCTCCTCGGCTTCTTCGATATATGTCCATATTGTTTCTCCGTCACATATGACTATCTGTCCGGCGACAGACAGCCTGTAATTATCCCCCTGGACAAGTAATTCACCTTTATCACTTTCATTAACTTCACTATCAGGGTTATTGATCTTAAAAGTAAAATCTATAAAAAACGATTCATAGGATTTAATTTTCATGGATAAATCGTCGAGGATTTTTTCAGCTTTTTTAGTTTGTCCCTGAACCATAAAAGCAATAAAGATGGTAAATATTAAGAAAAATGTTTTTTTCATGATTAGATTATTGTTTCATTTGAGCTTTCTCAAAAATTGTTCCAAAGTATATTCATCGGGTATTTTAACTTCCCTGGCCTTACTGCCTTCAAAATGACCTACAATACCTGCTGCTTCCAGTTGATCAATTATTCTTCCTGCCCTGTTGTAACCAAGTTTCAGCCTTCTTTGCAATAATGATGTTGAGCCTTGTTGATTCTGAACAATGATCCTTGCTGCCTCCTCGAATAATTCATCTCTTTCCAGCGGATCATATTCTGGTGAACCATTAGGTTCTTCGAAAAAATATTCGGGCAGTTGATAAGCCTCGGGATAAGCCCTCTGCGAACCGATGAAATCAGTTATCTGGTCAATCTCACTGGTATCCACATATGCGCATTGCAAGCGGATCAGGTCACTTCCTGTAGATAATAGCATATCACCCCTTCCTACAAGCTGGTCAGCTCCACCCGTATCCAGAATGGTTCTTGAATCAACCTTTGAAATAACTCTGTAAGCTATGCGGGCAGGGAAATTGGCTTTGATAGTACCAGTAATTATATTTACTGACGGGCGCTGAGTGGCAATGACAAGATGTATTCCAACCGCCCTGGCAAGCTGGGCAAGCCTGGTAAGCGGGTTTTCGATTTCCTTACCAGCCGACATAATAAGGTCAGCAAACTCATCAACAACAAGTACTATGTATGGGATATACCGGTGGCCTTCATTCGGGTTAAGCTTGCGGTTGATAAATTTATTATTGTATTCTTTGATGTTCCTTACCTGGGCATCTTTTAACAATTCATATCTGTTGTCCATCTCAATGCTCAGAGAGTTAAGTGTACGAATAACCTCCCTGGTGTCGGTGATGATTGCTTGTTCTGAGTCAGGTAGTTTTGCAAGGAAATGCCGTTCGATCTTGGATAACAATGTGAGTTCAACTTTCTTGGGGTCAATAAACACAAATTTTAACTGCGCCGGGTGTTTTTTATATAAGAGGCTCATAATAATGGCATTGAGCCCAACAGATTTACCCTGCCCGGTTGCACCTGCCATTAGAATATGTGGCATCTTTGTGAGGTCAGCAATATAGCTCTCATTTGCAATTGTCTTTCCAAGCCCAAAGGGCAATTCATAATCTGCACGCTGGAACTTTTCGGAAGACAATACTGATTTAATCGAAACTATCTCACGTTTCTGATTAGGAACTTCGATGCCAATGGTTCCTTTACCCGGTATTGGTGCAATTATCCGGATACCCAATGCAGAAAGGCTGAGTGCAATATCATCTTCCAGGTTCTTAATTTTTGAAATACGGATACCCGGGGCGGGAATAATCTCGTAAAGTGTTACAGTGGGCCCGATTGTAGCTTTGATTTTATCGATCTGAATGGAATAGTTCAACAAGGTGCCAATGATCTTATTCTTATTTAGCTCTAATTCATCCTGGCTAACAACAATAGTTGAATCACCATAATCATTCAGAAGATCAAGTGTTGGGTATTGATAATGTGGCAGGTCAAGTGTAGGATCGAATTGTGTGTCGAGTGACTGGCCATTGGCAAATTGAGATTGAACTTTCTCTTCAGATATTGATTTTTCAATGGTTAGTTCTATCCCCTGATCATTTCCTGCTTCCTGTTCTTCAATTAACTCTTTTGTTTGGTTGTTCTCCTTATTAGTATTATCATTATATTCTGTTACCGCAAATTCAACTGTGTTGTATTTATCTTCTTTTGGGATGCTCGATTTCCTGGCATCACCGGTATCTTTAGTTTCCTTTATTTTTTTCTTTCTTAAACGGAATGGGAAATTAAGATTTATAACCAGGAAACTGAATAATATGAAGATCAAGAGGAAAACCAGCCCCAGCTTTCCAATCAGGTCAATTAACCACTTTGACATCTCAGAACCAAAAATACCCCCGAGTATGTCTAATGATTGGTTGCTTTTGAAGATAAAACCAAATGTGACTGAAAACCAAAGAAGAGCGATAAAACTTATTCTGGATGTTTTACCAAGCCGAAACAGGGATATTTGAAACAATAGTTTGAATCCATATAAGAATAATAAGAAAATGATCAGGTATGAAGATATACCAAACCATTCCTTTATGAATTGATGTGAGATTGCCACACCAAGCCTGCCGCCTGCCCAGTTAGGGATTATAATATCTTTTAATGGAGGATCGTTGGCGTTACCACTGATCCAAACAATAATAAATGATGTAAATGCTAGTGTAAGATAGAATGACAATAAAATGAACAGAAAGCCAACAATTTTTTTGAATTTCTCGTTTTTTAAAAAAGGAGACCTGGGGCCGGAAGAAAGCTTTTTTCTTTTTCCTCCGCTTTTTTTATCCTTTTGGATCTCATTTTTTAACCGGTTGATTTTTCCAGGCATTTAAGTTCTTATATGAAAAAGCAAATAAATTATTAAAATCAGCCACCAAACATATTTTTGAGCTCATCTTGTGTTACTACCTTGTAATCTTCTGGTACAACGAATTCAGATTGGGGAATATTTTTCTTTTCTACAGATATTGCTTCGAGTTTCATTTTCATTTCACCTTCATCAATTTCAAATTCAAGAAGAACGCCGTCAATATCCTTGAAAAGATTGTTGTCGAAATTCAACGTATTTGAACCGAGTTCATTAGTATAATATATTATAAATGAATTTTTCTGGTTGTTGTCTTCAACTGTGACAATGGCTTTCTTGCATGTGTATCCAGCAATCTCTTTAGTTTCATCAACATATTCAATGGTTGGTTTTGGTTTGTCTGCCATCTCTTTTTCAATTGCTTCACTGGACATTGTAACGCAAAATTTTTGTCCCATCAAATTATAAAGCATTGAGATGGTTTTTTCTTCCCCGTTAATGATCTGGATTTGCTTGCCCATTCCTCCCATATCAATTTCTGTTCTGCCAAAATTATCCCTTATTTTATAAGTCATCATTTTAGGCAGCATAGCTTTGGTGCTTGCATCGATAGTACTGCCGGGAAATGAAATCTTATAGGTAATGATACCTTTAAATCCTTTAGCTGATGTAATGCTTGAAAAAGCAATAACAAAAGCGGACAAAATCAGGGTGAAACGAAATAGTTTTTTCATAATTAATAGTTTTTTATTATTTAATACTTAATTGTCTGCAAATTTACAAATCTTTTAATATCCTTATCCGGGACAAGGATTGATTTATAAGAAGGGGTTAAAATTTTTCAACAAAGGGAAATATGGTTTGGAAAGTCCGGGGAAAATGCTTTGTCTTCTATCAAGTGTTTGATATTCAATAAATATTAATAGAAAAATTCATTATTTTACTAAGCGAAACATTTTATTCCATCTGATCTTTCCGTTTATGATGGATTTGTTTGGTTT
This sequence comes from Bacteroidales bacterium, assembly GCA_030606625.1. Taxonomy (GTDB): domain Bacteria; phylum Bacteroidota; class Bacteroidia; order Bacteroidales; family B18-G4; genus JAUWGC01. The sequence goes on from JAUWGC010000026.1 coordinate 6,417, forward strand.
GAGTGAAAGCCATACAAATATTGCTTTTCCAACGATATGATCTTCAGGTACGAATCCCCAGTACCTGGAATCAGCAGAATTATGCCTGTTATCGCCCATCATCCAGTAGTAATTCATCGTTATAGTATATGTATCGGCTTCTTTTCCATTGATATAGATTTTATCTCCTTTGATAACCATGTTATTTCCTTCATATGCTTTTATGATTCGTTTGTAGAGGGAAATATTATTTTTATTGATAGAAATAACATCACCAGCCCTGGGGACATAAAGAGGGCCGAAATTGTCAAGATTCCAAATATAGCCGGGGTCATGAGGAAAAAGGTCTTTGTTCCTGTTTCCCTTGGGTTCCAGATACTTTATAACCTTTTTTACATTCGGCAGTTGTTTTAATTTATCAGCTATATCATCAGAGAGAAAAAAGACAAATTCACCACGGTTTGAAGTGCTTCCACCTTCAGTGATTTCCAGTTTGTCAAGCACTTTGGGATTGATCCTTGATCCATCGGTTCTGATAATGTATTTGTATTGGAGTTTTCCGGGGGTTTTTACTTTTTCTCCGTTTAAGTATACCTGTTGATCAATAATTTGTAGTGTGTCACCTGGAAGCCCAATGCATCTTTTAATATAATTCTCCCTTTTATCCACAGGTCTGGATGTGATCTCTCCAAAGTTTCTTTTGTCATTGAGAACCCTTTTTCTTCCATATTCTCTTGCCAGAGCATGGTAACTGATATTACTTTGAAATTTCAAAGACAAGGTGTCACCGTCCGGATAATTAAAAACAACAGCATCGTTGTGTTTGATTTTCGACAATCCCGGAAAACGGTGATATGAAATTTTGATCCATTCAAGATATGATTTGGAGTTACTTGTAAGAGGCAATGTGTGATGTACAAAAGGAAAAGACAAAGGGGTCATGGGAATCCTTGGTCCGTAGCTTACTTTACTGACAAACAGGTAATCGCCGACAAGGAGTGATTTTTCCATAGATGATGTCGGGATAGTATAGGCTTCAATTAAGAAAATACGTATGATAGTGGCAGCAACAACTGCAAAAATGATGGCATCAACCCATTCACGTAACCATGTTTTTTTGATTTTAGGTATTTTGTCAGGATCAGTATATTTCTCTTTATTAGTGAATCCAAGGTAAGGCAGATAAAAGAAAGGGAATATGACGCCAAGGGCCTGAGCTCCCAGTTGATGCTTATTGAAACATTTTAGTATTTCTACGATCATCAAAAGAACCATAAAAACGTTGATGAATGGTATCAATAAGAAAATATACCACCAGAGTGGTTTTTTGATGATCTTCAGCCAGATGTAAAAATTGTAGAATGGAATAAAAACCATCCAGCCAGGTTTTCCTGCTTTTTCAAATATCTTGTACAGGCCCACAATGGAGAATAAAAATAATATGATAATTATAATTTCGAAGAGATTCATAGAGAAAGAATTTAATTTTCAAAAGTAATGTTAATAAATAATGATACTGTGCTCTTTTTGTTAAATTTTGTTAATTTCCGTTATTTTCCGGGATTTAGCCTGCATTATTCATGCAGAAGACAAAAGACAAAAGGAAAAAGATAAAAGATTCGGTTTGAGCTACTTTTGTCTTTTATCATGATTTACAACCTTTTATCTTTATACTTTTGTCTTTTATCTTGATTTACAACCTTTTATCTTTTTGATTAATTTATGAATTAATCAAGTTAGCATGTCTTTCATCTGAAAAACACCTTTTTTACCAATGACCCATTCAGCTGCTAAAAGGGCTCCTTCTGCAAATCCCTTTCTGTTTTTGGCAGTATGTTTGATTTCCAGAGTATCATATTCCGATCCATACTTGACTATATGCGTTCCCGGAACATTCTTGTGCCTGACAGATATAATTTCCAATTCATCAGGAGTAATAGATGGTTTATTGACCCATTTTGATTTTCCCGAGTGAATTTCTATAATATCATTTGCAAGTTTAATAGCTGTACCGCTGGGTGCATCAATCTTTTCGATATGATGGGTTTCTTCTGCAAGTATTTCATATTGATGGTATTTATTCATCAATTTTGCAAGTTTACGATTGATCTCGAAAAAAATATTAACTCCAAGACTAAAATTTGAAGCATAGAACAATGTTTGTTTTTTTTCTTTACACAGGTCAATAATTTCTTCAAGTTGTTCGTACCAGCCTGTGGTTCCAACAACAACAGGTACGTTAGCCTTAAAACAGCTTTTTATATTATTAATTACAACATCCGGCATGCTGAATTCAATGGCAACATCCGCATATTTTAATTCATTTCCGGTTATTGCCCAATCATCAAGAGTATCAATTTTCAGGATGATTTGATGTTTTTTTTCATTGGCCATCTTCTCTATTTCTTTGCCCATCTTGCCATATCCTAAAAGTGCTATTTTCAAAACTCTAAAATTTAAGGGTTAATTTTACACCTGTTACTGTACCATTATATTGAAAACGGTCGTCGATCATTGGATCGATCCGGATAGAAAGATCATCACTAATATCATAATCAAAAAAATGGGCATCTACACTTGCATCAATAATATTCAGAATGTACCAGACACCTGTTAATATATAAGAGACCTCCATATTTCGTCTGTAATAATTCTTGCCCTGAAGTAATTGATCTTTATCGTATTTGTATGCATAATCGTTGTCAATTGGCATTGTATCTCCGCTAACAACATAATTGTATGCTTCAAGGTATTTTTTGTATTCCTTACTATTTTTAACAATGAAATAAGTAAAAATACCAAAGCCTGCATAGATTATTGGTATTTTCCAGTATTTCTTGTTATATACCTGGCCAAGGCCGGGAAGAACAACTGAGAAAAGAGTTGCCTTTGTAGGAGAGTGCTTTTTTATAACAACAGTATCAAATTCAGTTTCAATTTCAGCCTTTTGTTGTGCATATGCAGTGCCGGGTTTTATTAAAAAGAGCAAGCAAAGCAGATTGATGGAAAGAAGAATAAGTATTTCTTTTATTAAACAAGGCTTCAAAACATTATCTTTTGGAATATTTAAACAGGGTATGCCGGCATTACCTCGGAAACCGGATTTATTTTTTAAGCATCTCAATTATTTTATCAAGTTCATCACTTGATCTGAACGGAATAACGATATTTCCCTTGCCTTTATTATTTAATTTCAGAACAATGTTCGTTTTGAATTTTTTTGCCAGTACATCCTGTGTTTGCTGATATTTTTCCGGTAAATTGTTAACTGGTATTTTAGTTCTTTTTTCCGGGGGCTTATTAATAATTCTTACAATGTCCTCAACTTGTCTGACTGAAAGGTCTTTTTGAATGGTTTTCCGGAGAATTTTTAGTTGCTTGTCGGTATCAAATATATTGATAAGAGCTCTGGCGTGTCCCATAGTGATTTCCTCATTCCTCAAGGCGATCTGTATCTCGGCAGGAAGCTTCAACAAACGCAGATAATTAGTAATGGTAGTTCTTTTTTTGCCGACACGGTCGCTGAGTTTATCATGGGTCAGGTTACATTCTTCAACAAGTCTTTGAAAGCTGACAGCAATTTCAATGGCATTAAGGTTCTTGCGGTGAATGTTCTCAATCAATGACATTTCCAGCATTTGGTCATCATTAGCGACACGGATATACGACGGTATATCCTTTATTCCGGCAAGTTTGGCTGCTCTCAATCTTCGTTCACCTGAGATTAACTGAAACTTATTAAATCCAAGCTTTCTGACAGTGATAGGTTGTACGATACCTTGTGCAATGATGGATTTTGCTAATTCTGCAAGTGCTTCTTCTTCAAAATTATTTCTGGGTTGAAAAGGGTTTGCCTCGATCCTGTCTAAGTCGATATTTGCAATAGCTCCAACGACATAATTTTTAGCAATTTCTTCGGAACGAATGTCAATTTCAGGGCTTTGAAGAATTGCGTCCAGTCCTCTTCCCAAAGCTGCTCTTTTCTTAGTTTTCATTCACAATATCGATTCTGTTTTCAGCGAAGTTAAAATACGTTAAATTATTATTTTGTAATATTTCCCTTGCAAGATTCAGGTAGTTGACAGCCCCGGTACTGTTGGCAGCATGCATTATGATGGTATCACCAAAACTAGGTGCTTCTCCCAGATTGGTATTACGGTGAATAACTGTTTCAAAAACTATTTGCTGGAAATGTGTTCTAACTTCTTCAAGAACTTGTCTGGCAAGCCTCAGCCTGACATCGAACATAGTTAATAAAATACCTTCAATATCAAGCTCTTCATTTAACCTCGTTTGAACGATCCTGATCGTGTTCAATAGTTTTCCCAGGCCTTCCAGTGCAAAATATTCACATTGAACCGGAATAATAACTGAGTTGGCAGCAGTGAGTGCATTTACGGTGATCAATCCAAGAGAGGGGGAACAATCAATTATCACAAAATCATAATTATCTTTAACTTTATTGATCACTTTTCGCATCATCTTTTCCCTGTTGGGAAGATTGATTATTTCAATCTCGGCTCCAACAAGATCAATATGTGCAGGCAGAAGGTCAAGGTAGGGGGTTTTTGTGGTCAATGTTGCTTTATGAGGATCCGCGTCATCAATGATGCATTCATAGATGCTGTTATTGATATTCTTCGGGTCGTACCCCATTCCTGAAGTTGCATTTGCCTGAGGATCAGCATCTACAATAAGGGTTTTGTGTTCCAGCACTGCAAAGCTGGCACCTAAATTGATAGCAGTAGTAGTTTTGCCAACACCACCTTTCTGATTGGCAATAGCAATGACTTTTCCCATATTCAATAGATGAATAATTATGGTTATTGATGAACAAAAATACAATAATGTGGAAAAAATGAAATAGGATTGTCAAATTAGTTATTAACTAAAATCCCGGAAATTGTTAAGAAAAAAGCTACCCATAAGACAGCTTTTTGTGATTATTTGATAATCAGTTTTCTTCTTCTTTTTCTTCGTTTGCTTCATCTTCGGTTTCCGATCCGAGGTCATCAAAATCAACATCAACATGTTTCACTTCAGTGGCTGCTTCCTCTATAGTACTATCCTCCGGAATTTCTCCGGTCTCGATGAACTGGATTACATCATTCAAACCATTGGAAAATTTTTCAAAATCCTCTTTGTACAGAAACAACTTGTGTTTTTCGTAAAAAAATTTTCCTTGCTCGTTGTTGAATCGTCTTTTGCTTTCTGTCACTGTGATATAATGCTCTCCCGCTCTTGTTGCTTTAACATCAAAAAAATATGTCCTTTTACCTGCTCGTACCACTCTGGAGAAGATATCCTCTCTGGCGAAATCTCTTTTTTCTTTCTCTTCCATGTCCAAATATGTTAATTAATTAATTCTTCTTCAACACAAAAGTATAAATATTCTTTAAAACAAATTTAAATATGTATTTATTGTTTTATTGTATTTATTTAGGTGCTATATCATATGATTGCTTTTCTCTTTATTATTAAACTATAAGCACTAATTTCTAAATACTAAACAATTTCAAAACTCAAATTATCAAATGTTCAAAAGATTTAGTGCTTTTTTAGACAGGTATTAGTTGTAAAAGGTTGCATTTTTGCATTAAATACTTATCTGGTTAACTAAGGAAACCTCCATCTGTAATTTGATTATATTTGTTATTATAAAGTTTATGATTATAAACACTTAAAATCTGATCACTGGTCACTGATCACTAATCACTAGTCACTGATCACTGACCACTCTTCACTTTCCAAACCGCATCAATAACAGTACCATCGACCCACTTGATCACGGCAACAACTTCGTCACACAGATCAGGCTTTGCTGGTTTACCGCATATCTGTTCAGCTTCGTCTTTTAGTTCTTCAATGGTTTTAATTGGCAGGTCAGTGTTTTTGACCTTTTCCAGCAGATCTTTCCTTAGCGGGTTAATAGCGATACCCCTTTCGGTCACAATTACATCGATTAACTCACCCGGTCCGCAAATGGTGGTCACCTCATCTTTTATCACAGGTATCCTGTCCCTGAAAAGTGGAATTGGCAGGATAGTGCATTTTGAGAAAAGACAATTTTGCCATCCTCCTATGCCGTGAAGCAAATATCCATCGGAATGAGTGACAACATTAGCGTTAAAATTAATGTCAACTTCTGTGGCACCAAGCACCACAACATCAACCATCGTTGAAAAATTCCCTTTTCCGTGATAGTTGTAACTTGTGAAAGGACTTGTATTAATATGGTTTGGATTTTCACGCATAGACCGGACTCCTTCAAGGTCAAAAGTTTGTCCGTCGAGAATATAATCTACGAGTCCTTCTTCAAGCATCTGAACAGGATATTTATTACTTCCGGCACGGATGAATCTGGCTTTCCAACCTCTTTCACGAAGAATATCACCAAAATAGATACCTATCGACAGAGATGTACCACCAGCTCCGGCCTGATATGAAAAACCATCCCTGATGATACCTGCCGCATCGCAAAATTTAGCTGTTAATTCTGCAATTAACAGCCGGTCAGGGCTTTTTGTGATTTGAGTAGTGCCGGAAATAATCTTTTCGGGAATACCTACCTTTTCCACTTGCACTACATGATCGACATAATTTCCATGGATCTGCCAGGGGATACAGGGGAATGGTACCAGGTTGTCAGTTACCACTATGACTTTATCTGCATACTGCGAATCAGCCAGGGCAAAACCAAGTAATCCGCATGCTGCAGGGCCATTCACGCCATTTGCATTGCCAAAGGGGTCTGCGCTTGGAGCTGCTATGATAGCTATATCGATTTGCACTTCCCCATCCTGTACAGCCTGATACCGCCCCCCATGAGAGCGTAAAACACCCAGACCCTGCATTTTACCTTCAGAACAGAATTTGCCAAGAGGTCCATTCAGGCTGCCTTCTATACGATTGATGGTTCCGTCTTTAAGATGTTTAATAATGGGTTCATGACATGGGAATGAAGCTGAAGGAAACCACCGGAGGTTTTTTACACCAAGTTCATATGCAATATCAAAGATCTGATTGGATATGACATCTCCGTTCCTGAAATGATGATGGGTTGAAATGGTCATTCCATCTTTGAGACCTGCTTTTATTAATGCTTCCTTAAGGTTGGCAACAATCTTGTTGCCATCATCAGGGTAATTTGTACAACTGGCAATCCTGGGGGCATGTTTTCGTCCATCAGGAATATATTTCCCAACACCTTTATAGGGTATGTGTTTTTCGCCATTTATTTCTGCAGGCACGATTCTGCCTGCTGCATTTTTAGTCAGGTGATCAAATTTTTTCATACTTCATCCCTCCAATTTTTTGTTAGTTTTCCGGTAGCAATGGCCAGGTCAATTGTATGCTGAGCTCTTTTAACCACGGGCGGGTCAATCATTTTTGTTCCCAGCGAAACCACCCCGAGGCCTTTTTCTTCAGCTTCTTTAAAAGCATTGCATATTTTTTTTGCTTTTTCAATCTCTTGTTCGTCAGGTGCGTAATTTTCATGGATAACGGCAATTTGACGCGGGTGAATACAGCCCATACCATTAAATCCCATTGCTTTTGATCGCAGGATAGTATTCTTAAGCCCTTCCATATCAGCTACATCTGAGTATACCGAATCTATGGCCTGTATGCCGGCTGCACGGCATGCGATGACCAATTTACTGCGTGCAAAAAATGACTCGGTTCCTTCTTCGGTTCTTCTTGTTCCCAGATCTGCAGTGAAATCCTCCAGACCAATAGCAAGGGCGACAACATTGCTGGCTGCTTCTGCTATTTCATATATGTTAATAACTCCTCTGGCACTTTCAATGATCGGCATCAACCAAATGTCTCCTTTAATCTGTTTCGTTTTTTTTATCTCATCAATTCTATGGTTGATTTGTTTGATTTCGTCAGCAGACTCACACTTTGGCAACAGGATCAAGTTCACGTTGTGGGGGACAATATACTCAAGATCTTCCAGTCCTCTTGGTAACTGGTTTATACGAACCATTCTTTCGGCCCCATAGAAATTCAGGTTTCGCAAAGCATTCCTCACCAGGAAGCAGGCCTCAAATTTCTTTTCATGTGCCACCGCATCTTCAAGGTCAAGGATAATGCCATTAGGCTTATGAATGCCGGCATTGATGATGAGATGAGGTGTGTTGCCGGGAAGGTAGAGCCTTGAAAAACGGTTACTATCCCCGGATGTCTGATACTTGTTCTCATCGATAACAGGATAGAGGTATTCCTTGTCGGAATCGATCAGCTTTTTAATGACTGCTTCCATCCTTGCAGCAATAACATAGGTTAAAGCACCACTATCCTCGATAACAATATTCGCATTTTCTATATTGAAGAATGTCAGAATTTCTGTTATCTGGTTTTTTATGTCCTTGCCAAAAAGGATGTTCACCTTACTGGATAATTGGATGTCAATACCTCCTGTTCCTGTTAATTCCATGCTTATGAAACAATCCGACCGGATTCCCTGACCCTTGTTTCCGGCAGTGGCCTTTTTTATTATTTTTTCACTCATTATAAAAAACGGATTTTAGATATTCCTTATGGGATTATAATTTGTTATTAGTGATTAGTGGTTAGTGGTTGGTGGTTAGAAATCTTCAACCTACAACCTACAACCTTCAACCTTTTTGTTTTCGAACAACAATATTGCAAAATTGCAAGTTTTTTTGGATTTATATCGTTAATTTTGAAAAAAATATCGAACTCAAAACTCATCCCGAAATATTCGGGACAAAACTCATAACTACAACATCCCTGTCCCATTGAGGAATAAATCATGCTAAACTCAGTCTGATATGAAAAAGTTATTTTACATAATAATAATCATGATTTTCGGATTAGCCATCGGATCGAATAGTTGCAATAAAGATAATGATGAATCCATAAATGATTATACACCTCCGGTCATCACCATCATTGGAGCAAACCCCAATTATTCCAAATTAAATAGCGCATATATTGACCCGGGGGCAACAGCGATGGACAATGTTGATGGAGATGTGACAGCCAATATTGTCACAACCAGTAATGTCAATATACACCAGATTGGTACTTATCAGGTTAATTACAGGGTCGGGGACAGGGCAGGCAATGTTGCTGATACGTTCAGGATTGTAAAGGTGCTGATCTTTAAATCAGTGAGACTATGATTTTAAAAGCGGGCAATAAGTTATAAAAGGAAATATAATTATACAAGAAATAAAAAGGGTTAATTCATTGTCGGATCTGCCGGAAAGTTAGTCCAATAGCTATATTCTCCTCCAAGGTCATTCAAGGTTTTGCCCCAGAGTTTTTCCGGATTCGTATTCAGTAGCTTGCCTGCTTCCATTCTTGAAACGACCCATGAATTTCTTTTTAATTCACTATCAAGCTGGTTGCTGGTCCACCCGGAATAACCGATATAGAATCTGATATCTGCCGGACTTAATTGTCCTAACAAAATCATTTCCTTGATTTGTTCAAGATCGCCACCCCAATAAATACCGTTGATGATCTCCTGGCTGTCATCGATTTTATCCTTAAGCATATGGATGAAAAATAAACTATTGTTTTGAACAGGCCCGCCAATGTATAATTGTGTATTAAATTCCGGAAAATCCTTAACGATCTCATTGAACCTGGCTGTAATAGGTTTGTTAATAATCAAACCGAAAGAACCTTCTTCATTATGTTCCGCAAGAAGAATAACAGATCGTTTGAAGTAAAAGTCTCCCATAAAAGGCTCAGAGATCAGGATCTTACCTTTTGAGGGCCGAATATTGTTAGTTTTAATATTTAGCAGATTATGAATATCCTTCATTTTGTAGATAAGTTATTCGCAATATTAGTACTTTTGATTACTAATATACAAAAATAATACCACATATATTGAATGAAACCGGATAATTTTTTCAAATTTAATAATTTCAGGCGGGAATTTCCTGAATTTATTTATGAAAACTATTCAGTATTAATTGATAATGAGGCCATTAAAATTTCTTTTACTTTTAGCCTTTCTGATAAATATTTTTTTAAACCCACCATTAATATTCCTGTCAAAAAAATCTTTTTTCCTGAAAATATGACAGTTGATATATTACGGCCACTTGTCTTTAATATTGGGATGATTGAGCTGATCAGTTACTGGAAAGCTGCATGCCCTCCCAGGATTTTAATAAGGCCTCATCACATCAGCAGTGAGCAGATCAAATGGTGGAAAAAATTATATTTCCTGGGACTGGGTGAATTCTTTTACAGGAATGATATCATTGTCAATCAGGAAGATTTTGTGGATATAATTTCCGAAGGCAAGGATAAATTAGAAGAACAGCAATTTAATTTGGCTGAAAGAATGATTGTTCCTGTTGGTGGCGGCAAAGATTCTATTGTAACCATGCAGTTGCTTGCTCAGTCTGGAGAACATGTTATACCTTTTGTGCTGAACCCCGGGGTTGCCAGCCGGGACTGCATAAAAACAGGAAAGTTTTCCGGGGATGGTGTGATTGAGTTTTACAGAACACTGGATCCGGCTTTACTGAAGTTGAATGATCAGGGATACTTAAACGGCCATACTCCTTTTTCTGCTTTGCTTGCTTTCATGAGCGGACTGGCTGCCGTATTAACAGGCGCGTCCGGCATTGCATTGTCCAATGAGTCCAGTGCTAACGAAGCCACGGTCAGGGATACAAAGGTGAATCATCAATATTCAAAAACATTTGAATTTGAGTCGGACTTCAGAACATATTTTCATAAATTCATATCAACGAAAATCAATTATTTTAGTTTTCTCAGGCCCTTGAACGAACTGCAAATAGCCGGTATTTTTTCAAAATATCCGGAATTTCACAGGCATTTTATGAGTTGTAATGTTGGCAGCAAAACAGATACCTGGTGCGGAAGATGCCCCAAGTGCCTTTTTACATTCATCATTCTGGCGCCTTTTATTACTATGGATGACCTGATATCTGTCTTTGGTGAAGATCTGCTGGATAATGCTGAATTGAAACCGGTTTTTGATCAACTGATAGGACTGACTGAAGAAAAGCCTTTTGAATGTATCGGTACTATTGATGAGGTGAATATTGCCATTTGTATGATATTGAACCAGCTCAGGAACGAAAAAATTCCTTTTCTGCTTGAATATTACCAAGGTCTTGATCAGTTTAAAGTATACTGTAAAAGTGATCCGCAAACATTATTACGGTCATACAATAATAAAAATTTCTTGCCTGACCGGTATGTGGAAATGTTGAAATCTGCGATACTATGATCGAATACCTGAGGAAACAGATAACCGGTAAGAAGGTTTGCCTGCTTGGTTTTGGCAGGGAAGGACAATCCACCTACCGCCTGATAAGAAAATATTTTCCGGAAATGCCAATAACTGTTGCAGACAGGAATCCACGGATAAAGGATATTCAACCATTGGCGAGACAAGATGAAAATGTGGATTTCAGGACAGGGAACGGATATTTGGCTGGGCTCAATGAGTATGATATTATATTTAAATCTCCAGGGATTCCTTTATTTAAATTAAATGGTATCATTCCAGCCCGGAAAATCACATCACAAACCGATATATTCCTTAAAGTATACAGAGACCAGATTGTTGGTATTACAGGAACTAAAGGAAAAAGCACTACATCAAGCCTGATCCGTCACATTGTCGGTTTTAAAGATCCGGATGCTTTGCTTGTTGGTAATATCGGCTTACCTCCATTTGATGTTTATAATAAAATCAATCATTCCTCTGTAATCATATTTGAAATGTCCTCACATCAGCTGGAAATATTATCAAGAGGTCCCCGGATCGCTTTAATATTAAACATATTTCCTGAACATCTTGATCATTTCAGGGATATTACTGCATATCAGGTCTCTAAATTAAATATCACACATTTTCAAAATGAATGGGATTATCTTATCTCCAACGCAGATGACCCGCTGCTGTCAGATGCACTTTCAGGACTTGATATGAAAAGGATCCAAATACAGTATTCAATGGTTCGGGATGTGGATATAGGTTGTATGAAATACAACGGACAAATAAAATATATAAATAAAGATGAAGAGGTGCTCTTTCCATATAGTAATCTGTTTAAGTTAAAAGGAGATCACAATATTCAGAACATGATGGCTTCTTTGATAACATGTAAATTGCTCAATGTTCCGGATGAAGTCATTATTGAAGGATACAGCACATTTCAGGGACTGAAGCACAGGTTGGAATACATAGGCGAATACGGCGGAGTCCGTTTTTATGATGATTCCATAGCCACCATTCCTGAAGCTACCATTGAAGCCATCAAATCTTTAAGAAGGGTAGATACAATAATTTTGGGAGGATTTGACAGAGATCTGGATTATAGTTATTTGATCTCGTTCCTTCTCACAGGGGAAATTAAAAATATTATTTGCACAGGTGAAGCAGGTAAAAGGATTTATGAAGAAATAAAGTTCAGGAATGTTGGCAAAAAGCCATGTTTTGCCAAAAATTACCAGGAAGTATTTGATTACATCAGAAAAGTTTCCAATCCTGATGAAACATGCCTGTTATCCCCTGCAGCAGCGAGTTATGATATGTTCAGGAATTTTGAAGAGCGAGGTGATGAATTTGCCAGGCTCGCCAGAGATTTTGGTGAAATGTGAAAGGTGAAAAGGCCACTGATCACTGATCACTGATCACTAGTCACTTTTTTTTGTTTCAGCTTTAGCTTTGGTTGCTTTGGGTTTTGTTGTCGCTTTTGCCTGGGTTTTTACGGAAGCTGCTTTTTTGGTTTCAGCCTTTTTTGTGACTTTTGGGGCTGCAGGTTCTTTTACTTCCTTAGGTTTAGTGGCTTTTACAACAGCCTTTTCCGGTTCTTTAATTATTGCCTTAGTTTCAGGAAATGCTGTTTTTTTCTTTTTCTTCAGCCTTCTGACCCCATACGTTCCCCTGACGATTTTACCTCTTTTTGTTTTAATATCTCCTTTTCCCATTTACTGTGATTTTTATTTATTTAATAATTTGTATGTACTATTCAATTTGTAAGAGAATTAAATGCAATTGGTTATTGATAGTTATTAGTAGTTATTAATAGTTATTGGTTATCCATACTAATACGAGCACGAATGGACAATTTTAAACCTACAACCTTCAATCTACAACCTTCAACATACTGATCCGTTACAAAACGTAAAAATATAAAAAATATACAATGATCCGGGTTAGAATGCTTATGTCAATTTATTCATGAATTCCTTTTCCAGTAAACCAGCTTTTTTAACAACACTTCTTGCCCATTTCAATTTTGTATCAATGATCTCTTCTTCGGTTAATTGCCATTTAACATTTGATCTTCTTAATTTTTCCGATAAATGGAACAAAGCGATTGCTGCTGATACGGAAATATTTAAGCTTTCCGTGAATCCGTACATTGGTATTTTGACATACTCGTCGGCAAGTTCGATGGCAAGGTTGGAAAGTCCCTCCAGCTCCGTTCCGAATAACAGTGCCATTTTACCTTTCAATGAAAGATCTTCCAGCATAGTGCTGTCTTTATGCGGAGTTGTTGCAATGATCCTGTAGCCCGACTTCCTTAGGTGTTCAAGACAATATCCGGTGTTGTTTTCCTCTTTGTTGTATTTGATCAGGTTGATCCACTTGGATGCACCCAGGGCAACATCAGGATTAAGAGTGTATTTATTTCTGTTTTCTATGATATGAATATCCTGAATTCCGAAACAGTCACAGGTCCTGAGAACGGCACTTGCATTATGGGGTTGAAAGATATCTTCCAGAACGACAGTGAGGTATTTTGTCCGGTGTGTTATATATTCCTCGAATTTCCTCTTTTTATTATCAGTGATATATTTTGTCAGGTAGTTAAATAATTGTTGTTTTATTTTCAGATCAGTATGTTCCATTAATATCGAATAATCAATATATAAATGTAATAAATATTCTGGAAATATTAATGCTTAATAAAAATAGTTGTTATTGATTATTCGATTAATCAATAAAATAATTTACTTTTGCACCACGAAAAATTAATCGATATGGCCAAAAAGAAAGACAAGACAGAAGGAAAAATAATTGCTGTTGAGGAAGCGCTTAGTAAAACAGAGCAGTTTATTGAGAAAAACCAGAAAATCCTGATCATTGTAGTTGTTATTGTAGTTGTGGCAGTCCTTGGTTTTTATGGTTACAAGAAATTATATGTCGCTCCGATGGAAAAGGAAGCACAAGCTCAAATGTTTATGGCGGAAAAATACTTTGAAATCGATTCGCTTAACCGTGCTCTTTATGGAGATGGTAACTATCTTGGATTCATTGACATTATAGAAGAATATGGAGTAACAGATGCAGGCAATCTTTCCAGGTATTATGCAGGGATATGTTATCTTAGAAATAAAGAGTTTGAAAGTGCTAGAGAATATCTTGAAGATTATGATAAGAAAGATCAGATCGTAGGCCCGATGGCATTTGGTGCTACCGGTGATGCCTATATGGAACTGGGCAATCCGGAAAAAGCAGCCCGGTATTATAAAGAAGCAGCAGATTTTAATATAAATGATTTCACTACTCCTTTATTTCTTTTCAAGGCAGGCTGGGCTTATGAGCTCATGAAGGAATATGATAAAGCCTATGAGATATACAGCAGGATTGAAAAGGAATTTCCCCGCAGCCAGGAGTCCAGGGAGATTGAAAAATATGTCTCCAGAGCTAAAAATATGGCAGAAAAGAAGTAAAATAGGCATCCTTACGGGAATTGTTATTGGTTACTCATTGAACCTAAAACTTACAACCTACAACCTACAACCTATAACATCTCCTATCAAAAAACTGTTTTAGTACAAAATATTTCCTCGTGAAAAGAAA
>JAUWGC010000169.1 GCA_030606625.1 Bacteroidales bacterium
ATTAATGATCTTTTGATTCAGGTGAAGCTTGCCTTTTCCTCCCACACCATGTCCGTGTCCGGGATAAACAAAATAATCCACCTGTATGCCTTCTTCAATGAATTTCCTGATCAAATCCAGGCTGTTTTGCCATACAACCACGGGGTCAGATGTTCCGTGGATGATCAGCAGATCACCTTTCAACTGGTCAGCATAATTCAGCAGGCTGGAGTTTTTGTATCCTTCCGGATTCTGTTCCGGTGTATCCATATACCGCTCACCATACATCACTTCATAATACTTCCAGTCAGTAACCGGACCACCGGCCACACCAACCTTGAAAGTTTCCTGTTCTCTCAGCATAAGTGATATGGTCATGAACCCACCGTAACTCCAGCCATCCACTCCTATTCTGCCGGGATCAACATAATAAAGTGATTTAAGATATTCTGCTCCTTTCATCTGGTCATTAATCTCAAGTGTACCAAGATTTCTAAAAACAGCCTGTTCAAAAACAAGCCCTCTGTTGGCAGATCCCCTGTTATCCAAGGTAAATACAACATATCCTTTTGTGGCAAGGTAATTCAGGAATAATCCGGCTCCACCCATCCAGGAATTTGTAATAAGCTGAGCATGAGGCCCACCATAAACATAGACTATAACCGGGTATTTTTTTTCAGGATTAAAATCAACCGGCTTTATCAGGCGGCAATAAAGGTCTGTTCCATCATCAGCTTTAATAGTGAATATTGACATGTCCCCAAGCCTGTATTCTTCAAGCGGATTATGATCTTTAAGCAGTGTTTGAATTAACTTACCTTTCTTATCTATAACCAGATATTTACGTGTAGTTGTCGTATCACTGTATACATCTATAAGGTATTTGCCTTTCATATTCAAGATTGCCCGGTGGGCACCGTTTACCTGTGAGATTTTTGTGATTTCCCCGTTCCTGATATCCAGGGCATATATATCTTTGTTTAGTGGGCTTTCTTTTGTAGCCGTGAAAAAGACATATTTATCATGCGAATCCGTTCCCAGTAATTTTCTTATCCCCCATTCCCCGGCGGTTAGTTGTTTGACCATTTCGCCATCTATATCATACAAGTACAAATGATTATAACCATCGCGCTCACTCTGCCAGATAAATAGTTCAGGCTTGCTCTTCAGAAAATATAAAGGATTTTCAGGTTCAACATACTTATCACTCTTTTCTTCGAACAGTGTTTTTATCAGGTTTCCCGTTCTGGCATCATACTGGTTCAATTTCATGTGGTTTTGATCCCTGTTCAATAAAACAATGTATATAAATTTTCCTGCCGGGCCCCAGGTTACGCATGTAAGGTACTGATCAGCCGGATCACCGGTATTAAGATAAATTGTGCGTCCGGATGAAATGCTGTATACACCCAATTTTACCTCATGACTGGCCATGCCTGCCATGGGGTATTTTTCCGGTTTCACTTCTGCGATTCTCTTTGTGATATCAACAATGGGATAACCGGTCACCATTGTTTCATCCTTTCTGTAAAAGGCCAGGTAGTTCCCTTTCGGGGACCAAAAGATACCCTTATTGATGCCAAATTCAACGCGATGTACGGTTTTACCATTGATAATCTCTTTGTTCTTATCATTGGTAATCTGAACCTGGGAGCCTTCAAGGGCAACATTGAGATTGTTCTCAATCGTATATGCAACAGCAAAAGTATTTTTATCAATATCAATATTCTCTGCTTCCTCCGGGAAATTATTCATTTCCCGTAATTGCTTCAGGGACACATCGTATATAAATAACCGATGCTTGTGTGTAAACATAAATATTTCATCACCTGTCCAGGTTATCGAAGGAAACCTTCTTATTGAATCTTCATTTATTTTATTCAGTGCACCATTTATCTCATTGAGGCTTACAAGGGTTTCCCTTTTATCAGAATTGGCCTTTCCTGTCAGAAGGCTATCACCCTTTATGTATGAAAAATAATCACTCCGGCCTATCCATTGCAGGTTACGTAAAGATTTTGGAAACAGTTTAGGATTCATCCATGTGGCGTCCTCTAAAGTCAATAATTTATCCTGGGCTGGTGCTTGAAAAGAAAATACCAGGCATGCAGCAAAAAAAACTAAAATAAATTTCTTCATGGATTATTGTTTTACTTTAAGTCATTGATTGATTCTACTCTAAACTTGAAATCTGATAAGTGGGAAGTCAACTCCTCATTTACATAAATATAAAATGGCTCTTCAACCTTTTTATCGATTTTAATTGTAGTATAATTCCACCACCTGATCCCTCCATACAAGGAAGGAGCCTTGTAATCAAGTTTTATCTCTGTAACTTTCTCGTCCTGTTCATTACGGATAATAATAAAAAACCATTTGAAATTTGCCTTACTTTCATCATATCTGATAATAAATAGTTCAAGTATTCCACCTGGAGCCCGGGTAATATATTTTTGTTTTTCTTCCTGCAATTTTTGATCTTTCCACCCTTCTGCCCCGGCCAGTGAGTCCAGCTCATGCAATACCCGATCCAACGATTTATAGGCAATACTTGTAATTGGTCCCTGCATCATGTGTCTGTATTTTGAGGGACGTTCCCCGAATATTTGTGTAATAGCATGTCTATAAAGGATTTTAGTCTCTTTGTCGAGCCAGGGCCTTTCTGTTAGTTTTTCATTAATTGTATTAATTTGTTGTGCTCTGGAATATAAAGGATACAAAAAGTTAAGGGAAAAAAAGGCAAGAAAAATAATGCTAATTTTTGTTTTCATTGTAATTATTTTTTGTAACTGATCAGTGCTTAGAGTGCCTAAATTGCCCAGAGTGCCTAGAGTTATAGTTTCTTAGAATCAACCCAATCTAAATCAGCTATTCTGTATGCATTTTACATAACTTTAGGCACTTTTTACTTTAGGCACTCTAAGTACTAATTAGATACTATATTTTAACTGGCTAGATATTTCTTATTGTTTCTGCTATTTTACGGATCATTTGGTGATTGTCTTCTATTGCATTGCCAACAACAATCAAATCAGCCCCGGCTTCACATGCTTTCCTGGCAGCCTCAGGGGTCCTCAATCCTCCTCCTATAATTAAAGGAACACTGATATTTTGCCGTACCCTTGTGATCATCTCCGGAGAAATAGCCCGTTTGGCCCCACTCCCTCCATCCATATATATTAGTTTCAACCCAAGCATTTCTCCTGCCATTGCTGTACAAACAGCAATATCGTCCTTATCATAAGGAATTGGCATTGTATGGCTTATATAAGAAGCCATTGTTGAACTCCCGCTTTCTATCAGGATATAACCTGTCGGAATTACTTCCAGTCTACTTGCCCTGATATAAGGTGCAGCAATGATGTGCTTACCTATTAACATTTCAGGATTTCTGCCGGAAATGAGTGAGAGAAACAGGATGGCATCAGCATGCCTGTTAATTTGCATTGTACTTCCGGGAAAAAGGATCACCGGCCTTGAAAAATGCTCCCTGATCTGTTTTATGCAAACATCAAGGTAATCATTAATGACAAGACTACCACCAACGAAAATATAATCAACACCTGAATCATCAGCAACTTTAACCGTTTGAATGATATTTTTCTCAGAATATTTGTCGGGGTCGATCAAGACAGCAAATTGTTTCCTGCCCCCG
>JAUWGC010000067.1 GCA_030606625.1 Bacteroidales bacterium
AATAGACCAGCTGTCTTTTTCCAGACCTTGCCTAAACCAACCTTCAATACCTTCCAGACCAATATCACCGATATCCTCCACAACGATATCCGCTCCGTTAATCAGCAATTCATGTGCATTGCCTTCCCTGGCAAGTCCCAGGACCAGTCCGAAATTTCCTTTGGCACCAGCCTGGACCCCTGACACGGCATCTTCAACAACCACAGTCCGGTTATAATTGGCCCCCAGATTATCACAGGCACAGGTAAAGATATCTGGTTCGGGTTTACCTTTCAGGTTCAGCTCGGCACTGACCACACCATCCACTCTTGTTTCAAACAGGCTTTCAATGCCTGCAGCCTTCAGTACCTGTTCACAGTTCTTGCTGGAAGATGCCACCCCAATTCTGACTCCTTTTTCTTTGAGCTCTTCGATAAGTGATATTGTTGAATCATAGACTTTTACACCATCCGACTTCAATATATTGTTGAACACTTTATTTTTACGGTTACCGATGCCACAAATAGTCTCCAATTCTGTTGAATCATCCGGTTTTCCATAAGGAATATGGATATCCCTGGATGCCAGAAATGATTCCACACCCTTATACCGGGGTTTTCCATCAACATAAGTCAGGTAGTCTTCCTTGTGTAAGAATTCCTTGAAGGGTTTGCCATATTTTTTCTCCCTTTCTTTGAGGTATTCATCAAATATCATTTTCCATGCAGCACTATGCACAAGTGCTGTTTGGGTGACAACACCATCGAGGTCAAAAATAACCGCTTCGAATAACAAATCGCTCATTATAATAAATATTTTTAATCAGACAAGAATCCAGTAATAACTTAACGAAGGAAGCAAAATGGTTTCATCCTGTTTGTTAATTTTTATCGAATGTCCCAGAATATCCTTTTTGAGTTTCGTAAGTTTATGTGAAGGCATCTTTATGACAATATCCTTTTCACAGAGATTATTTATAACAAGGATCTGTTCGTGACCATGGCTTCTGTAATAAGCAAAAACTTCATTAAGCAATTTATTCTTATCGTTCTGAATATCAATATATTGAATATCACCCTTGCCAAAACTACTTTGTTGTTTGCGGATATTGATCATATTACTGATCTGGTCATAGA
This sequence comes from Bacteroidales bacterium, assembly GCA_030606625.1. Lineage (GTDB taxonomy): Bacteria > Bacteroidota > Bacteroidia > Bacteroidales > B18-G4 > JAUWGC01. The sequence goes on from JAUWGC010000067.1 coordinate 1,116, forward strand.
CTTTCCATGAATAGCTTTCTCTATTATTTAACTCCTGCTCTAAAAAATCCCAGTCTATTTTTCCTCTAACAAGGAAACGTGTGTCATCCTTTCCCGTTAATTTGATCATCTCTCTGTAATATGCTTCGTCGTTGGTTTTACCAAATTCATCGCCATAATAAATGACAGGAGTACCCGGTAATGAAAGCATCATTGAATAGGCAAGACCAATCTTTCGCGGATCATTATCCAACAGATTAGCTAGTCGGGCAGAAATACCCTGACCTTTCCGGAAATCCCATTCCGGGACTTTGCAGTAATTGTCATGGATATATTTTCTGTCTTCTTCTGTAACATAAACCAGTTCAAGGCTTAACTCATCATGACACCGAAGAAAGGTAAACCATTGGCTGCCTTCCGGTATTTCAGGAGTGATATCAGGACTTAAAACTTTTATAACCGGTTCTTTGCTTTGTTTTGACAGTGCTTTGAACATTTGTGGCATCAATGGGAAATGATACCCGGCGTGGCATTCATTGCCTTGTCCGAAATACTTTACAACTTCTTTTGGTTTTTGGCAAGCTTCAGCAAGCAACAATGTATTGGGACGAATATAATCCAAAACAGCTCTGATAAACTGCACAACAGTATGCGTTTGCGGCAGGTTCTCACAGGTGGTGCCGTCTTCTTTCCACAGATATGGAATTGCATCTGCCCGGAAACCATCCACACCAAACTTAAGCCAGTAAAGCATGTTGCGCGACATCTCCAGCAAGACTTCGGGATTTCGGTAATTCAGGTCTGGTTGGAATTCGAAGAAACGGTGAAAGAAATACCAATCTCCATCTTTCTCCCAGTTGCTTTCACAGAGTCCTTCAAAAATGATGCGGGCATCCTTGTAAAGCGCGGTATCCTGGCTCCAGATATAATAGTCACGGTAAGGATTATCAGGTGATTTGCGTGCTTCCCTGAACCAGTGATGCTGGTCTGATGTGTGGTTGATGGCGATATCAAAGATGACTTTAATTTTCTTTTTCGCTGCCTGTTTCAGGAATGCACCGAAAGCATCTTCGCGTTCCTTTTGAGTAGAATCATCAGGCAAATTCAGTAATGCCGGCCTAATGCTCCTGTAATCACTGATGTCAAATCCGGCATCTTTCATAGGGGAGTCCAGGATGGGCAGCAGCCACAGACAATTGACCCCAAGCCCTTCCAGGTAGTCCAGTTTTTCGGTAAGTCCTTTAAAATCATTGTTGAACATGTCGACATACATGGAATAGACCACGACATCTTTGTACCAATCAGGCTCCTGTGGAGGTAATTCCATTTCAGACTTGACTTTGTCCAATTCCCAGATAAAATTTTTCAGTTGATCTGTTTTATAGTCAGAATATAATTCTATCCATGCTTCTTTCATCCTGTCGGCCGGAGGTTTAATTTCCATCAATAATCGGTTTTATAATTCGAAAATAATTAAGAAGATTGATTGATCGATTCAGAACGATCACCCTTGCAAAGGTAACCACATAAATTCTATTTCGAAATATGAAAATTCCATATTCCTGAATAAGAAATAAATTCCAGATTTAATAAAGGCCTGGTTTGTGTCTTGTGATTGAAAAAATTGATAATTTAGCTGTGACTTTAATAGATACCTTTTTTGTATTTCATTACTCATTTCATTGTCGTTAGTGATTTTTCCATTGCAGTTAATTAAATATAGAATATAATGAATCTCAAAAAGTTACTACTGATCCTGTTTGCTATGATGTTTTTCATCCATTCACAGGCCGGAGATATCAAGATTAACAAAGTGGAACCACCTTGTTGGTGGATTGGCATGAAAGAGGGATTTTTGCAATTGATGGTTTATGGTGACAATATTACCAATACCGAGCCCGGTATCAATTATGCCGGGGTGACGATAGAGCAAGTACACAGGACCTCCAATCCCAATTACCTGTTCATTGACTTGAACATAGAAAAAGAGGCAGCTCCGGGAGTTGTACCATTGGTTTTTAATTACGAGGGTGAAAATATCGGTGTTTATGATTTTCAATTGTTTAAGCGTCGAAAAGACTCCGAAATCAGGAAGGGATTTAGTCCTGAAGATGTCATCTACCTTCTTATGCCCGACCGTTTTTCTAATGGAGATATCACAAATGATGATGTGAATGGGATGTTGCAGAAATCAGACAGGTCCGACCTCAACGGAAGACACGGGGGAGATATCCGTGGGATTGTGTATCACCTGGATTATATCCATGACCTGGGTGTTACAACCTTATGGGTCAACCCTTTATTAGAGAATAATATGCCCTGGTTTTCCTACCATGGTTATGCTATCACAGACTTTTACAAGGTTGATCCACGTTTCGGAACCAACCAGGATTATGCTGATCTTGTTCAAGCTTGTCACCAAAGGGGAATAAAAGTTATTATGGACATGGTTTTCAATCACTGCGGAAGCTATCATTGGTGGATTAATGAATTACCTGAAGAAAACTGGATCAATCAGTGGCCTGTATTCACCCGCACCAATTATCGCAATCCGGTCATCCCTGACCCGCATTCTTCACAATATGATTTTCAAAAAATGCAAAAGGGATGGTTCGACATTACCATGCCCGATTTAAACCAGCACAATCCCTATCTGGCCAATTACCTGGTTCAGAATAGCATTTGGTGGATAGAATATGCTGATCTGGATGGGATCCGGATGGATACTTATCCCTATGCATTCCAGGACTTCATGGCCACGTGGGTTCAGAAAGTTTTGGATGAATACCCCAATATCAATATTGTAGGGGAAGCCTGGCTACAAAAAGAGTCCCTGACAGGATATTTTAAGGGGGATCCCAAATCCAGGCTGGGACTCAACACCCATCTTCCCAGTGTCACTGATTTCCCATTATATTTTGCATTAAGCAAAGCTCTCAATGAAGAAGAATCCTGGACAGGCGGCCTCAATAGCTTATACTACGTACTTGCCCAGGATATTGTCTATCATGACCCCTTATATAATGTGATTTTTCCTGACAATCATGATCTTACGCGATATTACACCTCCATGCAAGAGGATCTGGATAAATATAAAATAGGGCTGGCTTTTCTCCTTACTACCCGTGGCATTCCGATGATCTATTACGGCACGGAAATATTAATGACAGGTGAAGAGAACAAAGGGCATGGATTTATAAGGAAGGATTTCCCGGGAGGCTGGCCGGGAGATCCTTTGGATGCTTTTGTCAGTACTGGTCGAAGCCCACAGCAGGAAGAAGCTTATCAATATATAAAAAACTTATTGAATTGGAGAAAAGAAAATAAGGCCATTCACAATGGGAAATTGATACAATTTATTCCTGAAAATGGTACATATGTTTATTTCAGAACCCACGGGGATGAATCAGTCATGGTCATTCTCAATAAAAATATCACTGAAAAGACTGTTGAAACCGCAAGGTTCATGGAGTGCCTAGAGGGATTCAGCAGAGGTAAATCAGTGATCACAGGGGATGTTATCCAGAATTTGTCTTCTCTTACTATTCCTGCCATGAGTGCAGAAATCATCGAACTGATTAAATAACACGTGAATTATTAACAATCTTTTAAGCCATGAAATATCGATTTGTATTTATTCTGTTGACAGGCTTCTTTGCTGCCTGCAATCATGAGCTGGGATATATCCCTGATTCTTCGGTTAGTGTGGGGCTATTTACGCCAGTCCAATTAAATCATGATACCACAGTCATCCATCTTTCGGACTTTTTCCCGGAACCGGGAATCATAGATTCTATTGATATCATAGGTGTTGATCACAGCTCATGGTCTGAAAGTTCACATGAGCTAACCATTGTATCCAGTGATAAGATGCCGGTCATTTCCGAGCTCAGGATATGGATTGCAGGTAATTCTTATTCCGTGATCCTGAAAAAATCTCAAAAGCAGTGGGTGGAGCTTGTTTATGATCCGGGAAATAAAGTGCATAAAATGGTGCAGGCTCCCGGTGAGTTCAATGGCTGGACACCATCCAGGGCGCCACTGACTATAAAGGATGGAAAATGGGCTGCATCATTGTTGCTTATTCCTGGGACTTATCAATATCAATTTATTGTTGATGGGAAATGGATGACAGATCCAGCCAATCCTGATTCGGTTGATAACAACATGGGGGCATTTAACTCTGTGCTAGTGGTTGGCCAGGATGCCAAAAAAGATATTCCTGTGCTATATACCCATACTTATGAGAGGTGTGAGATCAAGATTGGTGTTGATACTATTCCCGATGGGATTTATGTTTTCTGGGAAAATTTCCTGTTGCCGGATGCTTTCCTGGAATGGGAAGAAAACAATCTTGAAATATATATTCCAAAAGAGGCAAGATTTATGGAAAGGTCTTATTTAAGGATTTGGGCTTACAACGAAAGTGGTACCTCGAACGAAATCCTGATTCCCCTGAATTATGGCAGGGTACTGGATGACCCAATGAAGATCAAAAGAAATGAAAAGTATGCTTTAATTCTGTATAATGTGTTCGTTGACAGGTTCTTTAATGCCGATAAAAGCAATGACAAGCCGGTGGATGATCCTGCGATCCGTCCGGCCGCCAATCATCATGGAGGAGATATCAAAGGCATTACACGGAAGATTGAAGAAGAGTATTTCACGGATCTGGGGATCAATACCATATGGATGTCACCGGTGGTATTAAATACTGACAGCGCTTTCGGTTACTGGCCTGATCCGCCATCAAAATTTTCAGGATACCACGGATATTGGCCGATATCCTTTACACAGATCGATCCCTGTTTCGGCTCTTCAAATGACTTGCAGGAACTCGTCAAAGTGGCCCATAGGTATGATTTGAATATCCTGATCGATTTTGTGGCCAACCATGTGCATGAAGAACATCCAATATACCAACAACATCCCGACTGGGCAACTGAACTGTATTTGCCTGATGGGTCGCTGAATACGGAAAGATGGGATGAATACAGGCTTACCACCTGGTTTGATGTATTTCTTCCAACCCTTGACCTGGCAAAACCTGAAGTTTATGAAATGCTGTCAGATTCTGCCATGTATTGGATCAAAACATATAACCTGGATGGGTTCCGCCATGATGCCACCAAACATATACCCGAAGTATTCTGGCGCACACTGACCAGAAAAATAAAAGATGAAGTGAGCATCCCTGAATACAGAGATATATATCAGATTGGAGAAACTTATGGCAGCCCGGAACTGATCAGCAGCTATGTGAGTTCGGGAATGCTTGATGGCCAGTTCGATTTTAATGTTTATGATGATGCGCTGGCAACCTTTATACGCCCTGATGAATCTTTCGAGCGCTTGAATGCGTCGCTTCAGGAGAGCTTAGAATATTACGGAGAGCATAACCTTATGGGGTATATTACAGGTAACCAGGACAGGGGAAGGTTTATTTCTTATGCTGGTGGTGATCTTAAATTTGAGGAAGATGCCAAGTTGGCGGGATGGACCAGGCATATTGGCATTGGTGATCCGGTAGCTTATGACAAGATGGCCATGCTCATTGCCTTCAACATGTCCATTCCCGGGATCCCTGTGGTCTATTATGGTGATGAGATCGGCATGCCGGGGGGCAATGATCCTGACAACAGGCGTATGATGCGCTTTGACGGGCTTGCTGATGCAGAAAAAAAACTTAAAAATACAGTGAGCAAGCTGGCGAACTTGCGTAAACACAACATGGCTTTGATGTTTGGTGATTTTGAGGTTCTTGAGATCAGCAAGGATACTTATGTCTTTGCCAGGACCTATTTTAACAAGATCGTTGTGGTGATATTCAACAAGGGCAGGGAGCAGGTTGACATTTCATTTATTTTGCCGGAACGATTTGATAAGAATGAATTCATAACCCAATTCGGAGGATCTTATACAAGAAACGGCAGAGTAATCACTATGCTATTGGATGGAAATAATTTTAATGTTCTTATAAATCAATAATATATAGAGGATGGATTCCCTTTATCATAGGTACAAAATAAACATGGCCAAATCCTTAAAAGAATTTACAAATGAATAATCATACAAAACTTGTTTTGCTAATACTAACCGGCATATTTTTTCTGGTTTCCTGCAAAAATGACGGTTTTAAACCGTCATTGCAATCAAAATTGGTCAGCCATGTCATACATCCTGAATGGAGCAGGAATGCCGTGATTTATGAGGTCAATCTCAGGCAGTTTACCCCGGAAGGAACATTCAGTGCCTTTGAAGCACATCTGCCAAGACTCAGGGAAATGGGTGTCGATATTCTTTGGTTGATGCCGGTACATCCCATTGGTGAAGAGAACAGGAAAGGTACGCTTGGCAGCTATTATTCCGTGCAGGATTATCAAGGGATCAATCCTGAATTCGGAACACTGCAAGATTTTAGAAACCTGGTAAACAAAGCACATACGCTTGGCATGTTTGTGATCATCGATTGGGTTGCCAACCATTCTTCCTGGGACAATCCATGGATCACAGCGTATTCTGAATGGTACAAAAAAGATTCATCGGGCAAAATGTTATCACCATTTGACTGGACTGATGTTGTTGCCCTCGATTACAATAATCCCCAAATGAGAAAAGCAATGCTGGCAGCATTAAAATATTGGATCATAGAAACTGATATTGATGGTTATCGTTGTGATGTTGCGGGAATGGTTCCTGTCGACTTCTGGAATAATACCAGAGAAGCTTTAGATAGCCTCAAGCCTGTTTTTATGCTGGCAGAAGCCGAAGAGCCCTTCCATCATGAGAAAGCATTTGACATGTCCTACAGCTGGGAATTGCATCATTTAATGAATTGTATAGCGAAAGGCACAAAAAACGCCAATGTCCTGATGAAATATTTTAACAAGCAGGATACCCTCTACCCGCGTGATGCTTACAGGATGAATTTTATCACGAACCATGACGAGAACTCCTGGAATGGGACGGAGTTTGAGAGAATGGGAGATGGTGCCGAAACTTTCGCAGTTTTAACTTTTACTCTTCCGGGAATGCCTTTGTTATATACAGGGCAGGAAGCTCCTCTTAAGAAACGGCTTGAGTTTTTTAATAAGGACACCATTGACTGGGATGAATACCAGCTAACCGGATTTTACAAGCAGCTCATCGGGCTGAAAAAGGAGAACAAAGCCCTTTGGAACGGAGAGGAGGGAGGAGTTCTTCAAAGGATCAGTACCAATGCCGATACTGTCATCTTTGCTTTCAGCAGAGAAAAAGGGGAGAACAGGGTAGTGGTTATTTCCAACCTGACCGATATACCCATAGAAGTAAAACTGAAGGCCAGGAATTATGAGGGAACGTACAAAAACTGGTTCACCAAAGAAGAAATAATTATCGGCCGCAAGCAATTATTTTTATTAAAGCCCTGGGAATACATGGTATATACATTGGACGATTGAGCGAATGAACTACGTGAAAAATATTTTATTCTGCATTGCAATGATGCATTTTAGTTCAGTCAATCTTACTGGACAAATTGTAAGTAATAAAGAAACCAATTTTGTGCCGGAATGGTCAAAAGGAATCGTTTGGTACCAGATCTTCCCGGAACGTTTCAGAAATGGGGATGCCTTTAATGATCCGACATTGGAAGATCAGAAGGGTTGTTGGCCTCATGATTCTCTCAGACCCTGGGAAGTCCATCCCTGGGGTTCAGACTGGTATAAACTTCAGCCTTATGAGAAAAGCAATGGCAATGATATATGGTATAATATCACTCGCCGGCGCTATGGCGGTGATCTTCAGGGAATTATTGATAAACTGAACTATCTTTCCGATCTTGGGATCGGTGCTATTTATCTCAACCCGGTTTTTGTTGCTCCTTCACATCATAAATACGATATTGCATATTATCACCATATAGAACCGACATTTGGTCCTGATCCTAAGGGAGATTGGAAAATCATTCAGTCCGAAATCCCGGATGATCCTTCGACATGGAAATGGACAAGAGCGGATTCCCTTGCTTTGCTTTTAATAAAAGAAGCCCATAATAGAAATATCAGGATCATATTCGATGGTGTATTCAACCATGTCGGGTATAATCATTTTGCTTTTCAGGATGTTTTGAAAAATCTGGAAAAATCCAGGTTTACAGATTGGTTTATTATCAAGTCATTTAAAGATCCGGAAAAAGAAACAGGATTCGAATATGAAGGATGGTGGGGGGTGAAAGATATGCCTGAACTCAGGGAGGATGAACACGGGATTGTTGCAGGTCCCAGGAAATATATCTTTGACATTACACTACGTTGGATGGATCCTGATGGAGACGGTGACCCATCCGATGGAATCGATGGATGGAGACTGGATGTGGCCCATTGCGTTGACCATGCTTTCTGGAAAGACTGGCATAAGCATGTACGGGAAATTAATCCTGAAGCATACATGACTGCAGAGGTAATTGATGCTCCTGATAAAATGACAACTTATCTGGAAGGGGATGAGTTTGATGCTGTAATGAATTATAATTTCACATTCATTGCCAGCGATTATTTTATCAATAAAAGGAAAGGCATTAACGCCAAAGAATTTGACCACCTGTTGGCTGAATTAAGAAATGCATATAATCCTGAGAATACTCATGCCATGCAAAACCTGATGGGCAGTCATGATACACATAGATTTTCCAGCCGTATAGTCAATGCAGACATTGTGTCTTTCAGGGAAATATCGGATTTCTTTGATAAGACCAAAGCGAATAATCCTGAATTTAAAACAAGGAAGCCCAATGATGCTGAATATTCATTGCAAAAACTTATGGTGATATTCCAGATGACATATTCCGGTGCTCCAATGATCTATTATGGGGATGAATTTGGGATGTGGGGGGCAGGTGACCCATGTTGCCGCAAACCTATGATCTGGGATGATATTGGATATCAGGATGAAAAATTCCTGCCTGATGGAACTTTAAAACCGTATCCTGAGACTGTTGAACCAAATATGGATCTTTATGAGCATTATAGAACAATGACTGATCTCAGGAACAACAACCCGGCACTAAAAAAAGGAGAATACAAAACTCTGAAGGCCGATGGAGATATTTTCGCTTTTGAACGAAGATCAAAGGAACAAACTGTGATTATTGTTTTAAATAAAGGAGAAAAACCTCAAAGAGTTGTATTAAATGTGGACCATTCTGGTTCTTACCATGATCTTATAAGTAATCATAAACCGTATGAACCGGAAAATGGAACCATGGAATTGGAGATTCCTGCAGGATGGGGGATGGTGTTAACTAGATTTTTTTAGGATTCATTTCATCAAATTGGTAAATTTTCTGGAGCCTCGTAATACTTGCGTGGCTTTAGTTTTCAACAATCTATTAAAAAAATATGTATTTATAGCTTCTGAGTTTCGGTTTTTATAAAATTTTTTTTATTTTTGATATCTATTACAATAATATTACTAACCCAAAAATTATATTTTATGGTAAAACATTATACTTTTAAATTGTTGCTATTCCTGGTAATGATTATCCTCTTCACACAAACCGGATATACCCAGGAAGGCATGGTTAGGGGGACCGTATATGACGCCGAAGAAGGCATAACCCTCCCAGGAGCTTCCATTGTAATTAAGGGTACATTAAAAGGTACAGTTACCGACGTTGATGGTAAATTCAACATCATGGTTGAGCCCAACACAACATTAGAAGTTTCATATATTGGTTATACAACAAAAGAAGTTATAGTCCAGCCTAATACAACGATCGACATATCCCTGGATCCTAAAGCTACTGCTTTGGACGAGTTTGTAGTTATCGGATATGGCGTACAGAAAAAGGATGACGCTACCGGAGCAGTTAGCGCCATCGATTCAAAAGAATTCAACACAGGTGCAGTTACATCTCCTACTCAGCTAATCGCTGGTAAGGTTTCAGGTGTTGTAATTACAGATGGAGGTGGGGCCCCAGGCAGTGAGTCCACCATTCGTATCAGGGGCGGCTCTTCATTGCAGGCCCTCAACGACCCTTTGATCGTAATTGACGGGGTACCGATTGAAAATGAGGCTATCTCCGGTATGAGAAATCCCTTAAATGCGATTAATCCCAATGATATTGAAAGTATCACTATTTTAAAGGATGCATCCGCGACTGCTATCTATGGGTCAAGAGCATCCAACGGTGTTATTCTTGTCACTACAAAAAAAGCAGTAGCAGGAGAAAAGGTTGAAGGATTTCCATTGAAACTTGAATATGCCGGCAATTTCTCTTTAAGTACACCTACAAAAAAAGTGGATGTATATGATGCTGACCAATTCCGCCAATTGGTAGAGGAAAAGTATCCAGCCCATACAGACCTTCTGGGTAATGCAAGTACTAACTGGCAGGACGAGATCTTCAAAACTGCCTTTGGCATGGATCACTATGTGGGGGCCAGTGGCGCCTTCGATTTCATGCCATACAGGTTTTCAATCGGCTATACAAGTAATGACGGTATACTCAAGACTGATAACTTACAAAGAACAACATTATCATTAAACCTCAGACCTTCATTATTTGATGACCATTTGAAAATCAACCTCTACGGTAATTATATGTATATACAAAACAGATTCGCTGACAGGGGAGCCGTTGGAGCTGCAGTACAGTTTGATCCGACCAAACCTGTGAAAAGTGATACATCCAGGTTCGGAGGTTATTATTTCTGGGAGCAGGCGAACGGGAACCCGGTAGAGCTGGCTACGTCCAACCCGGTGGCTATGCTGAAACAGAGAAAAGATGAATCTTGGGTTAACAGGTTCATAGGTAATGCACAGGTTGATTATAAGCTCCACTTCCTGCCCGATATAAGGGCTAATTTAAATCTGGGCTATGACTACTTAAAAAGTAACGGAACCATTTTTGTGGATACAACCGCCGCTTTTGATTATGACCCACAGTTTGGAGGAGGGGTGAATAATATATATGAGCAGGAAAAGAAAAATGAGCTATTGGAATTTTATCTCAATTATAATAAAGACTTAAGTTCCATTAACAGCAATTTAGATGTGATGATGGGTTATTCATGGCAGCATTTTTACAGGAAAAACTATTCAATCAACTCCAATGTTGTCATGACTCCCGAACTGACCGATACCATTGATGACCCAACAGAATATTACCTCCTTTCATATTTTGGAAGGATCAATTATATTTTTATGGACCGATACCTCCTGACATTAACCTTAAGGAATGATAATACTTCACGTTTTTCCAAAGATAACCGTCAGGGCTGGTTCCCATCTGCTGCCTTCGCATGGAAAATCAATGATGAAAAATTTATGGAGAATTTAAAGATAATATCTCAATTGAAACTCAGGCTGAGCTATGGTATAACTGGTCAGCAGAATATCAATCAGGGCGATTACCCTTACCTGGCCAGATATACTTACAACCAGATGGGGGCCTATTATCGGATCGGCAATAAGTTTTACCGTACCCTGCGGCCTGAAGGTTACGACGCTAATATAAAATGGGAAGAAACAACCACGTATAACATCGGTTTAGACTATGGATTTGCCAATAACAGGTATTATGGCTCCATCGACTTTTATTTAAGGGAAACAAAAGACCTGTTGAACATCGTTCCCGTTCCGGCTGGTACAAACCTAACCAATGAAATCCTGACCAACATCGGTAATCTTGAAAACAAAGGAGTGGAGTTCTCCATTTTCACCAGGCCGATAGTAAGGCCTGATTTGGCATGGGAAGTTGGTTTGAATGCTACTTACAATAAGAATGAAATT
>JAUWGC010000104.1 GCA_030606625.1 Bacteroidales bacterium
ACATGACAGGTTAAAGACAATTGGATCAAAACTTGTTCTTAAAACTGTCCGAGCCATCGAAGAAAACAATGTAAAAACTTACAGTCAGCAATACCATACAGGATTAGGAAAGCAATTGCATTTGGCTCCAAAAATTACCAAAGAAAACTGCCGAATCGACTGGGCAAACAATGTAGAAAATATACACAACCTGCTACGTGGTTTAAGTCCCTTGCCCGGTGCATATACAGAGTTGGAATCACCTTCCGGTGAGCGTTATTCGATTAAAATATTCAGGTCGGTTTTTGAAAAGAAACCTCCTGATCAAAAACCCGGAACAATTCTTACTGACAGCAAACATTTTCTGGCTGTGACAGGCAATGATGGGGTCATTCAGGTCATAGAAATTCAATTATCCGGTAAAAACCGCATGGATATTGAGGGTTTTTTAAGGGGATTCAATATGGATCAACACTGGAAAATTGTATAATTTAAGCCGAAAAGTGGCTGTAATTCCCCAATTTCAGGTGTTTTGGGACACAAGTTATTAACAAAATCACCGTTTTATTAACATTTATAGGGGTTTTGAGCATTTTTAACTTGACATTTCCTTTAAAACATATATATTTGTGGAGTTTTAAGATATTTAATTAACAATTTTATTAATCAAAAAAAAGTGATATGAACAAAGCAGAATTAATTGACGCAATGGCTGGTGATACAGGCATGACCAAAGCTGATGCCAAAAGAGCACTCGAATCATTTGTTAAATCAACTTCAAAGGCACTTAAAAAAGGTGACAGGGTAGCATTGGTTGGTTTTGGTTCATTTGGCGTATCTACAAGAGCTGCTCGCAAGGGCAGGAATCCGCAAACTGGTGCAGAAATTAGAATCGCTGCCAAGAAAGTTGTAAAATTCAAACCAGGCAACGAACTCTCAAACATGGTTAAATAAGAGGCAATTATTTAATATCACAAAAAAGAACTCCGGAATTTCCTCCGGAGTTTTTTATTTTATCAAAAACCGGTATGGCAGTGATGCATCTTCCTTTGCATAGTCAACCCCAATTCTTTTTGTAACGATAATATTTTCATCAGTAATAATCTTTCCCCGGTCTTCCAGCCAGATGGGCTTGCCAAACAGCTTGATCTCACTATGAGAGAAATGAATACCGAGCGCTTTGGATACCTTGCCGGGCCCATTGATAAGATCTGCAATCAATTGTTGTTTGTCTGTTCGTTTAAGTATGGTTTCAATTCCTGTTGTTGGTTGAATCCCACGAATCAATATTGCATGTGGAATGTCCTTGTTGTTAGTGACGATATTGAATAATGAGTGGATGCCATAACACAAATAGATATAAGCAGTGCCGCCTTCATAATACATAACTTTAGTACGGTTGGTCCTGCGGTTTTTATAAGCATGGGATGCTTTGTCAATAACACCGGCATATGCTTCCGTTTCAGTGATAAAACCTCCGGTGAGTTTATCGTCAAACAGGGTGAATAAATACTTTCCAAGCAAATCCCTGGCAATCTGCACAACATCATTCCTGATATAAAACTGCTTTGGTAAGATCATTGATTTTGTCGGTTTTATAAAACTCTTTTCAGCTCTTCACTTTTCACTTTTTAACTTTCATTAAAAGAACAGCCTGAATTGCTTTTTTATGAAAAACTGGTTTTTTTCATTCCTGGTGATCCTTCTGTTATCCTCAAGCCAACGAATTACTTTTATGATCTTATCTTCAGGAATATTTTTAAGCTGGAATACAATTTCCTGTATAGATTGTGGCTGGTCTTTGATCAGGATGGTGATTTTTTTTTCGATCTTTTTAAATTCAAGGTCATTGATTTCCAACTTGTTTCTTTTCTGGCAAACATCACAAATGCCGCATCTTTCACTGTCCTTTTCACCAAAATAGGCCAGCAGAAGCCTGCTACGGCATTGGTCGGAGGTTCTGGCATAATTGATAACAGTCCGGAGCCTTATTAAAGCTGCTTCTTTACGTTCCTTGTAGTTTTGAGGTGAAATGTGAATATTCTTCGGATCCTGCCGTTCTTTGGCAAAAACCAACTGGGGTTTTTCTTTCCGGGGCAGATAACTGATCACACCAAGATTGTCCAGTCGGTTTAAATAGGTTATGACGTTATTATAATCTGTAGAGGAACGTTTTGCGATCTCATTCTCATTGATCTTGACATAATCATTGAACAAGCCCGTATAAGAGCGTAGCAGGATCTTGATAAAACTATCAAATGACGGGTTTTCAACCTGAAAGCGGTACAGGTCGTTATGGTTGTAATTGATATGGATCTTCGAAGGTGAATGAAAGGCATCGTTTAGCATTATATATCCTTCTTTTTCAAGGAATTTTATCGCATTGTAAACAATTAACGGAGGATGTTTATAAGTTTCGGCGAAAGTTTTCAGATCAAAATCAAAACTCAGGTCTTTACCACTGCCTGTCGCAAGTTGGTAATAGTTGCCAAGTGACTGGTAAACAGATTTAATGATATTAAGTTCAGGGTATGAAATCTTAAAGTTATCCCTGCTGTTGGTGATATCCGCATCATCAAATATCAGGACTGCATAGGATTTCTTTTCATCCCGGCCTGCTCTTCCTGCTTCCTGGAAGTATGCTTCCAGGCTATTCGTCAGATCGAGGTGAATAACCACCCTTACATTGGGTTTGTCGATGCCCATCCCAAAAGCATTGGTAGATGCAATAACACGCTTTTTATCATTGATCCAGGCATCCTGCTTTTCGCTTCTGGATATGGGATCTAACCCAGCATGATAATAATCTGCTGAAATATTATTCTTTTGAAGAAATTCTGCTACTTCTCTGGTTTTTTTTCTGTTTCTGACATATACAATTGCCGGTCCTGTAACACTTTTTAATACTTTGAGCATGCTTATCAGCTTGTTTTCATCCTTGATGACAACATAAGCAAGGTTTTTTCTTTCGAAGCTTTTCTGAAAAATGTTTTCTGATCTGAACTTAAGTTTATCCTGGATATCAGTAACTACCCCGGAAGTTGCAGTAGCTGTGAGGGCCAGTACAGGAACTTCAGGGATGTATTGCCTGATCTCAGCTATGTTGATGTATGGTGGCCTGAAATCATAGCCCCACTGGGAAATGCAATGGGCTTCGTCCACTGCCAGCAGGTTGACTTTCATCTTCCGGAGCCTTTCGCGGAAGGTAATGGTTTCCAAGCGTTCGGGAGATAAATAAAGAAATTTAAGATTACCGTAAATGGCATTGTCCAGCGTGATATCGATCTCATTTGGATGCATGCCTGAAAATACTGCTGCTGCATGAATACCTTTCTTTTTCAGGTTTTCAACCTGATCCTTCATCAGGGCGATCAAAGGAGTTACCACAAGACAAATGCCATCTGTAGCTAGTGCAGGTACCTGGAAACAAAGGGATTTACCCCCGCCTGTCGGCAATAAGGCAAGAGTGTCTTTCCCTTCAAGTACAGATTGAATAATATCTTCCTGAAGCGGCCTGAAAGAAGGGAACCCCCAATACCTGAGCAATATTTTCTTTACATCCAGGTCCATGGTTTTTTTATTATAACGAAATTAATAAAATAGTTTTACATTTGCTGCAAGTAAAACCTGGAATTATAAATTAGTTCATTATCATAATTTATGCTTAGCAGAAGGCATCTTCGCACTAAAGTTTTACAGGCATTTTATGCCTTTATCCAATCCGGTAACAGCGATATTGCTGATGGAGAAAAACACTTACTCAAAAGCGTGGATAAGCTTTATGAGTTGTATATCAGTCAGCTATTCTTCCTGGTAGAAATTGCAGATTTTGCCCGTAAAAGAGCAGAAGAAGCTAAGAATAAATTCCTGCCTACAGAAAATGACCTTAAGCCCAATACCAGATTTATTGATAATTCTGTTATCAGGCAAATTGAAGAAAACAGAAACTTCAAAAAATATATTAATAACTACAAGACTTCCTGGGCAGACGAACAGGAAATCATCAGAAGTATATACAAAGAGATAATAAAAGAAGATTTTTTTAATAAATACATGGTCTCAAAGAACCATTCTTATATGGATGACCAGGAAGTGTTGATCAAGATCGTTAAAAAGACCATTTCAGGATTTGAACTGCTTGAACAATATTATGAAGATAAAACCATTTACTGGTCTTTTGACGATTTTCACACGGCAAACATAATGGTCATCAAAACCATCAAACAATTCATTGAAAATCAAAGCCATTCACAACCACTTCCTCCCATTTTTAAAGCGGATGTGGAAACTGATAATGAAGACAGGCAATTCATGATAGAACTTTTCCGAAAAAGCGTTTTACATCACGAGGATTATAAAAAGATGATTGCAGAAAAGGCATGTAACTGGGAACTGGATCGTATTGCAGTGATGGATATTTTATTAATTAATATGGCTCTCACGGAAATTGTCGGGTTTCCTTCTATTCCCATCAAAGTAACATTAAACGAGTACATTGAGATTTCCAAATACTTCAGCTCTGCTAAAAGCAAGGTCTTTATCAACGGAATATTGGATAAAATGGTTGAAGAACTAAAATCGGCAAACAAGATCAAAAAGTCCGGCAGAGGATTAATGGAAAGTTAAATCAGTGAGATTATGATTTTAAAAGCCTAAAATTATTACAAATGAAAATTAAGGTATTCATTTTTATGATGTGGTGCACAATGGTTTGTGTCCCTGCATTAATTTATGGTTATACCGGTGAAGTTATCAAGTCATTTAACACGCCCGGATCTTTCCCAACAGGACTAACATATGATGGCGAAAACATCTGGTTGGCAGATCGCAAACTGAAATTGATCTTTTGTATTGATATTAATACAGGTAAGGTTATTAAGAGTATCCAGTCTCCAGCCTACTGGCCAACGGGGCTGACATGGGATGGTGAAGCACTGTGGTGTGCTGATGTTAAAGGCGGAATACCATTGTCGGAAAATTACCATGGATTAATTTATCGTATCGATCCCGGCGATGGTACAATTCTTAAGGTTATCAATGCTCCTTCTGACTGCCCGAGAGGACTGGCCTGGGATGGGAAATATCTCTGGTGTGCCGACAACAAAACAGATGAGATTATTAAATTCAGCCCGGATGATGGTACTACGATAAGATCATTTAAATCTCCTTCTTCCGATCCAAGGGGATTGACCTTTGATGGCAAATATTTATGGGTTTCAGACAGGATGAGGGATGAGATATATATGATTGATCCTGAAACAGGAATAGTAATGATTGTGACAGATGCTCCGGGTGCTTTTACAATGGGTTTATGCTTCGATGGAGAATATTTATGGGCCGTTGATACTGAAAACGATCAATTATACCAATTAAAAGTACAGGATGAAGATAAATATCGAAGAACCAATGAACGGTATGCAAAGATAACTTATACACATCAACTGACAAATTTTGGTCCCGGCCGTATCCTGACAGCTGACATTCATCTGGCCATTCCCCGAAACAGAGATAACCAGGATATTGAAAATGTCGAGTATATAACAGAGTATGATGAGATTGTGACGGATACATCCGGACAGCAAACCGCACATTATCATTTTTTCAGTATATCTCCCGGAGCCGAAGTGAATGCTGAAATGGTCACAACAGCACGCATTTATGAGATCAGGTATTTTATTTTCCCTGATCTGGTTGGTTCGATGAATGATATTCCTGAGGATATCAAGATAAAATACCTGGGAGATAATGAGAAATACCAGCTTGACCATCCGGTAATTCAAAAAGCACTTAAAACTGCTATCGGAAATGAAACGAATCCGTATTGGATTGCAAGAAAAATTTTTAATTACCTGATAGACAATATGTATTACGAAATGGTTGGTGGCTGGAATACTGCTCCAACAGTCTTAGAAAGAGGTAATGGGTCCTGTTCTGAGTATGCTTTCGTATATATAGCCATGTGCAGGGCTGCTGGTTTGCCAGCCAGGTATGTTGGCTCTGTTGTTGTCAGGGGAGATGATGAAAGCATGGATGATGTCTTTCACCGTTGGGTTGAGGTTTATATTCCAAACTATGGTTGGATACCTGTTGATCCCAGCGGAGGTGACCAGAAATGGCCAGGAAACCAGGCCAATTATTTCGGACACCTTGCCAATCGATTTCTAATCACTACTGAAAACGCAGGAGGTTCCAGGAGCCTGGGTTGGACATACAATTCAAATGATTTTTATACAACAGAACCAAAGACCTTTGTGGTGTCTGATAATTATGCCGACTGGAAGCCTTTGGAAAAATGATGCCGGTTAACAGTTGGCAACATGCAATCATGATATGCTCGTTCCTCGCTATCGGGACTTTGCTTTACTCGGCTCATAATTCGTAATTCGTAATAATTAAAACCCTGATAAAATGAAAAAAATAGTTTTTTTTCCTGCAATAGTGATCGTTTCTATGTTCCTGTTAATGATTACAGGATGCAATTATATTACCTGTGATGGTGAAGTGGAATCTGAAATAAGAGATATTAAGGGATTTGATAAGATTTATCTGGCAATCAGCGCGAAAGTGATCCTGAAGCAAGACTCGCTTTTTAAAGTACGGATAGAAGCCCAGCCTGAGATTCTTGATATTCTTCTTACGGAAGTTCATGGAAATACACTTAAGATAAGATATGACAAATGCTGTATTTCTCGCTGTAAAGAAGTGCTAATTTATCTTTCAATGCCTGAACTTGAAAAGATAAACGTCAGCGGGTCAGGTGAAGTTATCTGTCAGCAAACATTCAACGTTGATGATCTGGACATCAGAATAAGCGGGTCAGGAGATATACTCATGGATGTTGTTGCCAGAGAGATAAAATCAACCATAAATGGTTCGGGAAAAATTGAACTCAGGGGAATAACCAGAGAACATGATATTGATATCACCGGCTCGGGGAAATTGTATGCATATGATCTGCGGTCAGATAATACATCCATTGATATTTCAGGATCCGGTAATTGCAAGGTTTTTGCCCTTCAACTTTTGGATGTGTACATTACCGGAAGTGGTGATGTTTATTATAAAGGTTCTCCTGAGGTTGAATCAACGATAAATGGTTCGGGGAATGTTCAGAAAATTGATTGAGAATTTTAGTGAAGAGTGAAGAGTGAAAAGTGAAAAAGATTAATAGTTGAATAGCTTACAGAACCCGTAACCCGCAACATTTTTCACTATTATCCAATAACCAACGACTGTAAGGAGTCCATATGGATAACTAATAACTGAATAATTATAATAATCAATTAAAGATAACGTTTGGATAACTGAAATACACAATTACCCAAAAAACTTAACAGGTGAAAAGGATCCGGATTTACTTTGCTTTCTTCATCATTACATCTTTCTTACTGATAAATAAATCTTTTGCCCAGATAGGCGGAGATAACACCTATGAATTCCTGAACCTTCCGAATTCTGCCAGGATCGCTGCCATGGGTGGTAATTTCCTTGCTGTTTATGATGATGATATTACAGTTGCTCTGGCCAATCCTTCGCTGATCACAAACAACATGCATAATAACCTGGGATTGAGTTTTGTGAATTATTTTGCGGGCATCAATTATGGATTTGCTACTTATTCAAGAACATTTAAAAAGCTGGGAAGTTTTGTTGGGACCATGCAATTCATTGAATATGGTAAGTTCATTAAGGCAGATGCAACAGGTGTGCAACAAGGTAATTTCAGTGCTTCAGAGTATGCCCTGAATATTGGATGGGGCAGGAAGCTGAATCCTCATTTTACAATCGGTTCAAACTTTAAGATGATATATTCAGCATTTGATGAGTACAATTCTTTTGGCCTGGCAGTCGATGTTGCCGGTTCCTATATTCATGAAGAAGGGCTTTTTACTGTTTCATTAATTGCCCGGAATATTGGTTTGCAACTGAAATC
>JAUWGC010000117.1 GCA_030606625.1 Bacteroidales bacterium
AGAAGATTTGGATTTTGATATTATTTAGAATTTAGATATTAGGATTTAGTGCTTTATTTAGTAATAAATGTTTTCCATACGCAATAATTATTTGGCAGGTATATAAGCAGAATTATTTTAATACGTCTTCAAGTACCAAATGGGATTTGATATCCTTAAACAGTGGAAGATGCAGCCGGTAGTAATCTATTAATTTATCGAGGAGGAATTTTCTCTGGGAATGTGATATCCTCAATTCGTGATAGTTTTGTTCTGAGGAAAGTAAAAATTCATAGAATATGTGACTCAGAGGGAGTGGAATATAGTTGGAATGCAACGGAGCCCGATCTGTGAATAACCCTTCTTCAAGATCAAAGATACTGGCATTAATCTTATTAAAATTATCGTTCGGAAAGAATCCGTGGAACCTGCTGAAATGCACCATAAAAAAGATATGGAAGTTGACATATGCTTTACTTTGCTGATCAAGATGTACAAGTGAAGAAAAGATGAAATCAAACATAGGTTTATTGGTTTCTTGTTCCCTGATCGACTTATACAGGATCTCACTCAGAAACATCGCGATCGCACCTTTATTGATATCAACAGGTATTGAAGCATAGTTATAAGCTGTGGATGCTTCTTTCAGATGATTTATGTTTTTATTATCCTTGTGATAGACCACAAGGTTTAGCAGGGAAAGAGCCCGGAACAGGTTTGCCTTGAGTTTGGATTTCCGGCTCCTGGCTCCTTTGACCAGGTAACTTTGCAAACCAAGTTCCTCAGTAAATATTTTAGTAATGATACTGGTTTCAGAATATTTTACCTGATGTAAGACGATGCCTTTTGTCTTGTATAACATGCACCAGATGATTGTGTTTTCGCTTTTAAATAGTCTTTGGTCCTGCCCGGGAGTTAACGCAAGTTTACCATTAATTGATAAGGAGGATCTTGGTCACCATGGTTTCAGATCCATCTTCATTACTGGTAAATACAAGGTATACACCTGAGTTGGCTTTCCTTCCCGAGAAATCCCTTCCGTTCCAGATTGCCTGCCCGCCTTCTGCAATAGTTTCGAAGATCAGGTTCCCAGTAATATCTGTGATCTTAACATGGGCATTTTTAACCAGTCCCTTAATTCCAATGTAACCGGAATAGCCGCTGGGAACAGGATTAGGATAGGCATAAACCTCGCCATACGATTCACCTCCCTCAGTGGCTGTACTTTTGTATGCGATTAAACCTTTTGAAGTCCCAACAAAGACCTCCCCGGTATTATTGTTAATAGCAATGTCGGTGATCTGGTTAGAGAACAGGGGACTGTTTTCTTCAGTAAAATGGTATATCTGTTCTGTTCCATCTTCTGAGAGTAAGAATATACCTGCCCTGTCAGTACCTATCCATTTCCTGTTGGCTCCGTCGATGGTAATGGCTGTTATGCTTTCTCCTTCAAGTAGATACTGAACATAACCATCGAAGTTGACAAGAGGGCGCTGTGCGTCGAAATTGGAACCTGTGAATATGTTTTCCGGATTATAAAAAACGGCAACACCATCATCTGTTCCTATCCATACTTCTCCTTCCTGGTCGACAGCTATACTGAAAACATTATTCCCCGGAATGTTACCATAACCTTCCCCTGATTTAAGTCCTTTGGATTGATTACCAACGGAATTATTTTCGTTAAATACAAACATGTAGTATGGATTATTTTGGTAATGCCTTGCAAGTATCCATTTTTGGTTATACATGTCAACAATAGTTTTTCCAACATCCTTACCACTGGTCATTGATCCGAGGTCATATGATTGCCATGATCCTCCGGGAGTTCTTCTTGAAAGGATGTGTTCTGCCCCGGAATTAGTAGCCCACAAATTATTATCACTATCAAAATATAATCCCCCGATCTTAACCGTACCACCACCCTCAAAGATATTGGGCCCGAGTGAGCTATTATCTATGCTGTAGAGATTGATCATTTCATTATTCAGGAATTCCAGCAGGCCACGGAACCAGGAACCGGCAAATACATGGTTTTCATTTGCAGGATCAACGGCAACAGATACCATATCCCGGATCGTATCCATTTGCGGAACGTTCCAGTAGCCATAAGTAGTCCACACTTCATCAATAAATGAATAGACAATTGCACTTTTCCAGATATTGCCCCAGGAGCTGTTATAGCCACCCGAAACCATCCATAAATGACCTCCCCCTATCGAGATATCAAAAATATCAATCGTTCCGGGTCCTGCAGGACAGATGATCTGGCTGTTCCACCCCTCACCCCAGGTCCTTACCAATCCCATGTTTCTGTCGGCAATGTATGCATCATTCCTGTTATCGACAATAGCATCGTTGGCAGCAACACTACTTGAACCGTACGTCCAGATCTTGTATAGCATATTCAAATTTTCGTCAAAGACCTTGACAAAATAGTTGTAAGCAATAACAAGCTGGCCATAACAGGATTTGAAATTTTTAACTGTCGTTGCTACTTCAACATCGAATCTTGACCATTGATTTCCATCGAATACCAGGATAGTATCAACACTGGTTGCCGAGGTACTGTTCTTATTCACAAAGAGATTGCCGTTGAAGTAATGGATCAGTTTATATTCCACATTGGGATTAATGCTTTGTATTTTGTTCCAGACGTTAAAATTGGAAAGGTTCGGGTCATTAACAGGAGCATAATAAATCCCGTTTTCCGTTGCCGCAAATATGGAAGTATCGTTGAAGGTAATATCCAGTACATTGATCTTGTTACCGTCATGTCCTATATAATAAGTATCATGAATTTCCTGCTTGAGAATATCCAGGACTACGATGCCAAATCCACAAGCCAGGTAAGCAAATTCGTTCCGTAGTGTAATCTTGTTGATCGTTTTGTTTCCAAGGATTTGTTTCCTTTTGATATCAGGAATATTAATGATTGTATTATCCCTGATAAGGTCAATATTTGTATTTGTATAAGCTATGACCAGTGTCTGATAGGCATTACTGTAACTAATATTGCTGATACCAATATCACTCAATCCGTTGATTTTTGTCAGTCTTCCAACACTGTTCTCATCTTTGTCAAAAACAATGATCCCGTGAGGTGTGGCACAATAAATAATATTTCCTGCTTCAGTAACTGAAATCGAATAACTCCAGGGAAGATGATCCCGCCATTGCCCGATACCCATCTCCTGAGCACTTAATGTCAGGAAAAAAAGGAATGAAAAAAATACCGTTAGGGTATGTTTGATAATTATCATAAATAAAAATTTTAATATGTAACTCAGGATAGTATATTGATAAACTAAAAAAATCCGGTTTTATTGTAGTTTTTCTTATTCGAAATTAATGGATAAATATGAAATAGATGATTAAATTTGTTAAAAAATCAATTCTTGTTATACATTGGATCTTTCGCAATCACAAATAAAGTACTTGTCGGGGGTAGTGACTATTGGTGATCTGCCTGTGGGAGGATCATACCCGGTCAGGATACAGTCTATGACCAATACCAACACGATGGATACCGAAGCTACCGTTAACCAGGCAATTCAATTGATCGAAGCAGGTTGTGAAATGGTCCGGATCACAGCACCGGGAAAAAAAGAAGCAAGAAACCTGGAAAAGATTAAAAATGTTTTGTTTAAAAGAGGGTATGACGTTCCAATAATTGCAGACATTCATTTTAATCCCAAAGCTGCTGAGGTTGCAGCAAAAATAGTGGAAAAGGTCAGGATCAATCCGGGTAATTATGTTGATCCAAGAAAATTTCAAAAGATCAGGTATACCGAACAGGAATATCAGGAAGAAATTAACCGCATTTCCGAAAGGCTTTATCCCCTGATCAGGATATGTAAAGATAATGGAACTGCTATACGGGTGGGAACCAATCACGGCTCACTTTCTGACAGGATCATGAATCGCTATGGCGATACACCATTGGGGATGGTAGAATCCGCGCTTGAGTATGCAAGGATCTTCAGGCAATTTGATTTTTTTGGCCTTGTGCTGTCAATGAAGTCCAGCAATGTTAAGATCATGGTTTATGCTACAAGGTTACTTGTAAAAAAAATGCTGGAAGAAGGGATGAACTACCCGTTACACCTCGGTGTAACCGAGGCAGGGGACGGAATGGACGGGAAGGTGAAATCTGCTGCAGGAACAGGCACATTACTGGCCGACGGTATAGGGGATACTATCCGTGTTTCCCTCACCGGCGATCCTGTTGACGAGATACCGGTAGCTAAAATGCTTGCAAGGCAATTTGATTACCTGCGTAAGGATATTAATGCCTCAGGTTCAAAAACCGAATATGATCCTATAGTTGAATACAGTAAAAGAATTACCAACCCGTTTCACAACATTGGGGGACACCATGTTCCTGTTGTAGTGATGAATAAATATCCTTCCGGAAAAAACCAGGACCCGGATCTTGTCAGCCCGGATGGGAAAGTACTGGTTAATAAAAATGGTCTCCTGCTTAAGCTTTCTGAAATGTCGAATATACTTCTGGTTCTGGAATCAGATGAGAACAATGCGATTCCCCGCTTAGAACAGGCTTTCAGGAAATTGGACTCTGTCAGGGCTAAGTTACCGGTTTTCATCAAAATCAATTTTAAAGGACTCACCAGGGAAGAGATCCTGATACGGGGAACATCCATATTTTCATATTTCTTGATAAACGGTTATGGAGATGGTATATGGATAGATACAGAAGAAGAAAAGGATATGGCATTCGTCAGAGATCTTTCTTTTGCTGTTTTACAAGCCCTGGGGCTAAGGATCACCAGGACCGAATACATCGCCTGTCCTTCCTGCGGACGGACGCTGTTCAACATTCAGGAAGCACTATCCGGTATAAAAGAAAAAACACAGCATCTGAAAGGATTAAAAATTGCTGTGATGGGTTGTATTGTGAACGGCCCGGGAGAAATGGCTGATGCGGATTATGGTTATGTCGGAGCAGGAAAAGGTAAGATAACCCTTTACAAAGGTAAAGAGGTCATGAAAAAGAATATTAATGAGAAACAGGCTGTTGATGAACTTGTTGATCTTATCAAGGCACATGGTGATTGGCAGCCGGGAGGTTAGTATGAAGTTTAAATATTTACTCATTTGTGCATTTTTAATTATTAAAAGTTTGGATAGTTACTCCCAGTGGTATCCTCAGAATAGTAATACCACTGAGTGGTTAAACTCTGTTTTTTTTATAGACTCAACCAATGGTTGGGTTGTTGGGAATAATGGTATCATTTTACATACGTGTGATGGTGGTGATAATTGGGATATGCAAAATTCGGGAATAGATACTGCTCTTTGGTCTGTTTTTTTTATTGACCAGAATAATGGTTGGGCAGCAGGAGTACTTGGAAATATAATTTATACTAATGATGGCGGACAAATATGGGAAGATCAAAATAGCGGGACAAATCAAAACCTGTTTTCATTATACATTCATGATTTGAACAAAGGTTGGGCTGTAGGTTACGGAGTAATTTTATTTACAAACGATGGCGGGAACACATGGAATCATCAATCTTTTGATCAGGTCTACTATCTGATGTCTGTTTTTTTTATTGATTCAATACATGGATGGATCGTTGGTGGTGAACCCTGGTCCAATATTATGTTATATACTTCAGATGGAGGATCAATATGGAACCAGCAATACAGTCCTTCTGGGCGATGGTTGCATTCAAACTCCTTTACTGATCTGTATAACGGATGGGTAGTTGGTGAAAGCACAATTCTTTATACAAAGGATTGTGGTATTACATGGATTGAACAAACCAGTCCGGCACCATATGATCTTTTTTCAATTTGTATGGCAGATACTTGTAATGGATGGGCAGTTGGATATTCAGGTTCAATTATTAATACTTCGGATGGAGGAAATACATGGAAAGACCAGAATAGTGGCACGAATAAACATTTTTATTCAGTATTTTTCATAGATACAAATCATGGTTGGGCAGTAGGACAAGGTGGACTAATTATTCATACAAATAACGGCGGATTTGTAAATATAAATGATTCAAAACAATATAATAAACAAATAAACATTCGTAACTACCCTAATCCTGTTGTAGATTATACTGTAATTGAATACCAGTTCAATAAACCATCACAGGTTAGGATTGATATTTTTGACCAGTCCGGAAGACATATAGAAAAACTATCGAATGAATATCAGTCAAAAGGCATTCATCGAATTATCTGGAATACTAATGGTTATTCTCCCGGTATATATTTTTATCGTATTTCAATAAATAATACCACTACCGCAAAAAAAGTGATAATATTCAAATAGTATCAAATGACCTATATTTGATCAGTCTTTATTTTTGCGCAGACTAACGTTATAAACAAATTGAAAAACAAGAATTAATAAAAAGTACAAAACATGAAAAATGTAGCTATTATTGGAGCAGGGTTGATGACAAAACCAATAGTCGATTATTTTATAGAAAATATCGGGTATAAAGTCATCATGCTGAATCGTACATTCGCAAAAGCTGAAAAGATAATAGGCAACAGACCCATGGGTAAAGCATTGGAATGGCGCGATAGCAAAACCGAAATACTGGATAATGTAATTAAGGATGCAGATATTGTAATTAGTATGGTTCCAAAACCTTTGCATATTAAAGTTGCAAAATCATGTATAAAAAATAAGAAAAACATGATTACGTCTGCTTATGAAATCCCTGAATTAATGGCTTTAAAGGATGAGGTTGAAAAACAAGGCATATTAATCTTGAACGAATTAGGAGAAGTACCCGGAATGGATCACTTTGGCACCCAGATGCTGCTTGAACA
>JAUWGC010000079.1 GCA_030606625.1 Bacteroidales bacterium
GCTGAATGCCTTTACATTTAAGTACCGTACATTTCCTACTGAGACACCATAATACAGGTCTATCAGACTGTCCTTATTAACAAATTTCTGAAGTTCATCTATATTAACTTCACTGGGATCCAGGTTTAGTTTACTAAAGTATTTTTCCAATAATGTTTTGCCTTTTTTGAAGTGCTTTTTCTTCACTTCTCTTAAAGCTGTTTTTATTTTTGATTTGGCCTGGGCGGTAACAACAAAATTCAGCCAATCTTCCTTAGGAGTTTGTTTTTTGGAAGTAATGACCTCAACCTGATTACCGGTTTTTAGTTTGAAATTCAAGGGTACAAGATTATTATTCACTTTGGCCCCGATAGCATTATTCCCAATCTGAGAGTGAATGTTGTAAGCAAAATCCAATACTGTAGCTCCCAATGGCAAGTTCTTCAGATCACCTTTGGGTGTAAAAGCAAATATCTCATCGGAGAAAAGATTCATTTTAAAATCACTAATAAAGTCAAGGGCATCTGAATCTTCACCCTGGATCAACTCTCTGATCTTATTTAACCATTCATCTAATCCTGTTTCACTGTCCGGTGATTGTTTGTATTTCCAATGTGCTGCATATCCTTTTTCAGCTATCTCATCCATACGCTGAGTCCTGATCTGAATTTCAACCCATCTGCCGGTATGACTCATAACTGTAGTATGCAGGGCTTCATAACCATTTACTTTTGGAATAGATATCCAATCCCTGAGCCGTTCAGGATTCGGACTGTAATAATCAGTTATGATGGAATATGCCTTCCAGCATTCAATTTTTTCCATTTCAAGTGGAACATCAATAATAACCCTGATGGCAAATAAGTCAAATACTTCTTCGAATGGTATTTCCTTGGTCCGCATTTTCTCCCAGATCGAATGAACAGATTTTTCGCGGGCAACTATTTTAAAATCCATCCCCTGAGTGGCCAGGGACTTTTTTATCGGAAAAGTAAATTTATTTATGAATCTTCTCCTTTCGGGCTGGGACTCACTCAGTTTCTTACTGATTGAAGTATAGATCTGAGGTTCAGTGTGCTTAAGGGCAAGGTCTTCCAGTTCACTTTTAATGGTATGCAAGCCAAGTCTCAAAGCCAGAGGAGCATATATATACAGGGTTTCTGAAGCAATTTTTAATCTTTTCTCAAGTGGCAACGCATCCAGTGTACGCATGTTATGAAGGCGGTCGGCCAATTTGATGAGGATCACCCTTACATCATCAGAAAGGGTAAGTAACAACTTCTTAAAATTCTCAGCCTGGATCGAGGGAGAAGGATGATCAAATATTTCTTCAATCTTGGTAAGCTCGTCAATGATCCTGGCAACCTTGTCACCAAACATGCCCTTAATATCCGACAATGAATAATCAGTATCCTCAACTACATCATGCAATAATGCACATACTATTGATGTAGTACCCAGGCCAATTTCCCCTGCGGCAATCCGGGCTACTTCAATCGGATGGTAAATATAAGGTTCGCCCGTTTTCCTGCGCATATCTTTATGCGCATCAACGGCAAGTTTAAACGCTTTCCGCACCAACCGCTTATCTTCGATTTCTTTCCTCGTGGTCCAAACCCTTAGCAGGTTCCTGTAGCGCTTTAAAATTTCTTCTCTTTCTTTTACCGGATCAATCTTGTACATACCTGTAAAAACCTGTATAATATGTATCTTATAAACAAAGTTACACTAAAATAACGAATGATTAAACTAAGAGTTCAATAATATTTTATAATTTTGAATAGGCAAAAAGCAAAATATTCATAATGAAGAATATATTCTTACTTTCAGTTATTGTTCTGCTGAGCTTTGATTTTTCCTTCGCCACACATCAAAGAGCAGGTGAAATTACTTTCCGTCATATTTCAGAACTAACCTATGAAATAACCCTTATTACATATACATACACTCCCAGTCCTGCTGACCGGCCGGAACTTGATATCTATTGGGGGGATGGTTCATACAGCACCCTTAAAAGGACTGAAAAGATCAATTATCCCAATAATATCAGCAAAAATGTCTATGCATACAAACCGGAAATGGGGGCAACCGAAGCAAGGCACACATACAGCTCACCGGGCACTTATATTATATCATTAGAAGATCCTAACCGTAACGCCGGTATTCAAAACATTCCCAACTCTGTTAATGTTCCATTTTATATTGAAACTGAGCTTATTATCAATCCATTCCTGGGTTACAACAGTTCGCCTGTACTTTTAAACCCTCCTATTGATAATGGCTGTATTAACAAATTATATATTCACAATCCGGGAGCATTCGATATTGACGGAGACAGTTTATCATACGAGTTCATTAATTGCAAGGGAGCCGGAGGATTGGATATACCGGGTTATACATTACCACAAGCAAGCAACAGTATTACCGTTAATTCCGTAACAGGGGATGTAATCTGGGATACACCCATCAAGCAGGGTGAATTCAATATAGTCATCTTAATAAAAGAATGGCGTAATGGCATCCGAATCAGCAGTGTAACCAGGGATATGCAAATTGAAATCATTTATTGTGATCACAATCCACCGGTAATCCAAACCATAAACGACACATGTGTTGAAGCCGGAGATACTTTAATTTTCGATATTACAGCTACTGACCCCGATCTCGGTATAGTATCTTTAACAGGTGTCGGTGGCCCGTTTGAAATTACTCATTCACCGGCATATATTCACCCGGATCCTGCCATAGGGGCTGGTACTGTGAGCACAACATTCACATGGGAAACATCCTGTCAGCACGTTCAAAAACAACCTTACTATGCATTTTTTAAAGCAACCGATAATGGTTTCCCGGTTAATCTTGTCGATATAAAAACTGTAGGCATTACGATCATTGCTCCTGCCCCTGAAAATCTGAATGCCGAACCCATTGGTAATACCATTAATTTATCCTGGAATAAATCTAAATGTTCCCAGGCTATAAACTATCATATCTTCCGCCGGAACGGATTTTATGGTTTTGTGCCCGGTGTATGTGAAACCGGTGTTCCCGCCTATACAGGATATAAATTGATCCAAACCACTAATAGTATTAATGACACCACATTTAAGGATGATAATAATGGCACAGGGTTGATACCAGGTATTGATTACTGCTATATGGTAACGGCTTATTTTTTTAATGACGCTGAAAGTTATGCTTCTGAAGAAGTATGTGCTTCATTAATAAAAGATATCCCAATTATTACTAATGTCAGCAATGACAGTTCAAACCTTGATCCGGGAATTGCTTTTATTGCCTGGTCAAAACCAACCGAATTAGATACTGTTATAATTCCCGGCCCCTATAAATATAAAATTCAACGTGCGGAAAGTATAGCAGGAACAGATTTTACTGAAATCGGCGAGCTCAACAATTTAAATGATACTTTGTATTTTGATAGCGATATAAACCTGAATACAAGTAATTTTGGATATAATTACAGAATTGATCTGGAAAGTACTACGTTTGGATTTATCGGATCTTCACATCCTGCCTCATCAATATTCCTGAAAATCTATCCAACAGATAATGAGTTACAATTATCCTGGGATTATAACGTACCCTGGATTAACATAAAGTATGTTATTTACAGGCAAAATCCGGGAGAACAGGAATTCGATTCCATTGGTTATTCAATTCAACCATTTCACAACGACACCGGTTTGATCAATAAAAAAGAATATTGTTACTTTATCAAAAGTATTGGTAATTACAGTTCTCCGGGTTTTATTGACCCGATCATCAATTTTTCACAAATAAAATGCAGTACGCCATACGACAATGTCCCACCCTGCCCTCCGGTGCTTAATGTATATACTAATTGTGATCTTATAGAAAATACACTGATATGGACTAACCCCAACAACACATGTGCTGATGATGTCATTAAATATTTCATCTATTTTTCTTCAATGGAGTCAGGGGATTTCAGCTTGATCGACTCAACCCTGATGCCTGAAGATACGACTTACATACATTCAAACATCGAGTCGGTAACAGGTTGTTATGCGGTTACAGCTATTGATTCGGTCGGTAATGAAAGTGATTTCAGCAATATAGTATGTGTTGATTACAATGCTTGCCCTATATATGAATTACCAAATGTATTCACTCCTAATGGAGATAACAGAAATGATTATTTTACACCATTTCCGGAAACAGTTGCTGCAATAGACAGGATCAATATTCGGATTTTTAACAGATGGGGAAAAATCGTATACGAATCCCAGGATCCCATGATCAACTGGGACGGAAAAAACCAGAAAAATAACGATGAATGCAGCGAAGGGGTTTATTTCTATGTGTGTGATGTCTATGAAATTACACTTAATGGCACACAGAAAAGGACAATACAGGGATCCATCACACTAATCAGATAACAAACTGGCCTAACCTTTTATTCTTCAAACTTCATAATCATTGATATCAGGTCGACTATCCTGTTCGAATAACCCCATTCATTGTCATACCAATTCAGGGTTTTTATGATCCGCTTTCCAATCACCTTGGTATATTCTGCATCATAAATTGATGAATACGGATTTCCAACAATATCAGATGAAACCAATTTATCTTCTGAATATTGCAGGACATTTTTCATCTTCTCAGACATTGATGCTTCACGAACGGCTATATTCACATCGTTAACAGTAACATCCTTTTCCACTTCAACAACAAGATCGACAACTGATCCATCAGGAACAGGTACCCGTGATGCTATTCCATCAAGTTTTCCTTTTAATTCGGGGATAACTTTCCCAACTGCTCTTGCTGCACCAGTGGTAGTAGGGATAATGTTCTCAGCAGCAGCTCTGCCTCTTCGCCAGTCTTTATGAGGTACATCCGCCAGGCGCTGGTCATTGGTGTAAGCATGCGTTGTTGTCATTAATCCTTCCACAATTCCAAATGAATCATTTAATACTTTTGCCATTGGTGCAAGACAGTTGGTCGTACAACTTGCATTCGAAATAATTTTATGTTCTGGTTTCAAACCATCATCGTTTACACCAATTACAACTGTAAAATCAACTTCATCTTTTGAAGGCACGGTTAATATAACTCGCTTTGCACCAGCCTGAATGTGGGACATTAAGCTCTCCAGTGTGCGAAACCTGCCTGTTGCCTCAACAACAATATCAATATCCAGTTCTTTCCATGGCAACTTGATTGGATCAGCAACAGCTATCATTTTTACCTTTTCATTAGGTGTGATCAGATAATCACCTTCCAATTTAATATCTTGATTAAAGCTTGGCATGACAGTATCATACTTCAAAAGATAGGCAAGTACATCATTTTCAAAAAGATCATTGATAGCCACCACATTAATATCTTTCCTGTTATTCAGTATTCTGAATACTGCACGGCCTATCCGGCCAAATCCATTGATTGCTACTCTCATTGTGCACCTCCTTTCTCTGTTAAATTATGATATTTCAGTATCAAGCCCTTTATCCTGGCAGCCTGTGCCAGGGCGGTATGATACCATGTCAGTGTTTTTAACATTCTTCCTTTTGTTTTCAAAGTAGCCATTTTATCAAATACCACAGAATGTTTGTTACCAATAACATCTGTTGAAACAATAGGATCTTCGACAATTTCAATAATATTGGGATATTTGTTGGCTGCAGTTTCAACAGCTTTATTTAATTCATTTATATCAATATCAGCTTTTTTCAACACCGTTGTAAGATCCAGCAATGAACCATTCGGAATAGGAACGTTCAATGCAATTCCTTCAATCCTTCCCTTGAACTCAGGCATAATGTATTGAATCCATTCAGGGCTGGGAGTCTCATTAGGAATAATATTTTCAGCAGCAGACCTGCTCCGTCTAAAAGCATAACCGGCCTTATCCCTTAATGGCTGATCAGATGTGTATGAATGAACCGTGGTCAACATGGCATAATCTACACCAAAGGTATCATTTAATATCTTCAGCATAACAGCTGTTGCATTGGTAGTTGCAGAGCCAGCAGACACCAGGCGGTCTGACAATTTTATAGTATAATCATTCACTCCCATAACAACAACCCTGTCTATTTCATCTGTTGGAAGTGTTGATAAAACTACATCCTGAGCACCTGCCTGGAGATGTTTTTCCATATCTTTTCTTGACCTGTAAATGCCTGTACCATCAATCACAACTTCTGCACCGAAAACATCCCAGGGAACATCACCGGGTTCCAGTTGCTTGCTTTGTATCATTCTTGCACGACCGTTTTTAGAAACCAGAAAATTATCTTCCAGCCTTACATCAATATCACCTCTGGTTTCTGATAATAATAAATAATGGAGAATTTCAGGACGGCCTATTTCTGCAATGGCAACAATTTCAAACCGGTCATCCTCAAGACATAACCGGTATATATGCCGGCTAACCTCACCAAATCCCATAATACCTATACGAACTTTATTCATATCAATAATTATTTTTTATTTGTAAAATAGCACTAAGCCTTAAACAAGACCATAAAATTTTCAAAATATAAACTTTTCAAATATACTTAATATGCTAACAAGTTTTAAGTTGTTTTGTTCTATCCTGAAAAAATTAACATAATCATTACTTCATTGACAAACACAAAAAAATAAATATATATCGTACTTTTGCAAATAATGAAAAACATAAGAAATTTCTGCATTATTGCCCATATTGACCACGGGAAAAGTACGCTGGCCGACAGGTTGCTTGAATATACAGGTACAATTTCTGACAAGGATCTTCAGGATCAGGTATTGGACAACATGGACCTTGAACGGGAGCGCGGAATAACTATTAAAAGTCATGCCATCCAGATGTCATATAATTTCCAGGATGAAAGATACACACTAAACCTGATTGATACACCGGGCCATGTTGATTTTTCTTATGAGGTTTCACGCTCTATTGCTGCTTGCGAAGGAGCACTACTTGTTATCGATGCCACCCAGGGTATTCAGGCCCAGACAATTTCCAATCTATATCTTGCAATTGAAAATGATCTTGAGATTATTCCTGTACTCAATAAAATGGATCTTGAGAACGCAATGCCTGAAGAAGTAAAAGATCAAATCGTCGACCTGATCGGATGTGACAGGACTGATATTATAGAAGCCAGTAGCAAGACCGGTTATGGTATTGACAATATCCTTGAAAATATAATTTCAAAAATACCGGCTCCTCAAGGAAACATTGATGCTCCTTTACAAGCTTTGATATTCGACTCCATCTTCAATTCATTCAGGGGCATCATTGCTTATTTCAGGATCTTTAATGGAAAAATACATAAGAGAGACCTGGTAAAATTCGTTGCCACCGGTAAAGAATATGAAGCAGATGAGATCGGTATTTTGCAATTAAAACAAGAGCCCCGAAGTGTCATGCTTGCCGGAGATGTTGGCTATATTATCTCCGGCATCAAAACTTCCAGGGAAGTAAAAGTCGGGGATACTATTACCCATGTTGATCGCCCTTGCGAAAAAGCCATCGAAGGTTTTCAGAATGTTAAACCAATGGTATTTGCAGGTATTTACCCGATAGACCCGGATGAATACGAAGAACTCCGGTCCTCACTTGAAAAACTCCAGTTAAATGATGCTTCTCTTACCTTCCTTCCTGAATCATCGGCTGCTCTGGGTTTTGGTTTCCGTTGCGGGTTCCTTGGACTCCTTCATATGGAAATTGTTCAGGAACGCCTTGACAGGGAATTTGATATGAATGTGATCACCACTGTCCCTAATGTATCATACAGAGTTAAAACAAACAAAGGAGAAACACTTGAAGTACATAATCCGTCAGGACTACCTGAACAAAAATACATTGACCATATTGAAGAGCCATATATCTCTGCCCAAATAATTTCCAAATCCAACTATGTTGGTTCCGTGATGAAATTATGCATAGATAAAAGAGGTACATTGAAAAACCAGGTTTACCTGACAAGTGACCGGGTTGAGATAACTTTTGAAATGCCTCTGGGTGAAATTGTTTTCGACTTTTATGATAAGCTGAAAAGCATCTCAAAAGGTTACGCTTCCTTTGATTATTTTCAATCAGGTTATAAACCTGCAAACCTTGTCAAACTTGATATTTTGTTGAATGGTGAATCTGTGGATGCATTATCAACTCTTATACACAGGGATAATGCATATGAATTTGGCAGGAAAATATGTGTTAAGCTCAAAGAGTTGATCCCACGACAACAATTTGATATTGCAATACAGGCAGCTATAGGTTCCAAAGTCATTGCGAGAGAGACTGTAAAAGCTTTAAGAAAAGATGTTACGGCTAAATGTTACGGAGGGGATATTACCCGCAAAAGAAAACTTCTTGAAAAACAGAAAAAAGGAAAGAAAAGAATGAGGCAGGTTGGAAATGTTGATATACCCCAGCAAGCTTTTCTTGCTGTTCTTAAATTGGATTAGTTTAATAAATTTACAATCTAAATATTATTTACTGTTCGAGTATGTTATTCAAATATATATACAATAATCTACAAAATATTCAGGTTATGTCCAGGAAAATAATTTATTACAATTTGCTAATCTTAAGCATGTTAAGTTTATTTATAATAATTTTATCTGCTTGTAAGAAAGACAACAATGACGATAATGGAAATATCGATCCCCCACCTGTTACGGACACGGGATTTTATACTGATTTCTCAAATGACACGGCAGAAAACTGGGTTCCCGTTGACGGACAATGGTTTGTTGAAGATAATGTTTATAAAGTTACAAGTAATAATATCCTGTATGCAAATACCTGTTATTTCGATAAGGATTTTTCAGACTTTATATTTGAAGTTAAAGCACGCAAAACTGAAGGACTAACTTGCAATGTCGGCATTGCTTTCCGGGGCGATCCTGGTTCGGTTACTCCCCTGGGCAACTGGAATAACACCTATAAGTTGATTCTTTGTACTGATGCCAGATGGAGTATAGGTAAACTTGTCAACGGTTCGTATGAAGAATTCAAATGGGGTGTATCAAATGAAGCTAATACCGGTATGGGAGAATGGAATGTGTTGAAAGTGGTTTGTGCAAATGGAAACATCGATGTGTTTTTCAATGATGCTAAACAGGGAAGTTTTTATGATACGACATTTCTTTCCGGTAAGGTAGGTATCACAATGTATGACCAATATTTTTCAGGGAAGGCTGAATTTGACTATGTAAGACTTACCACCACATTAAAGAATTATACTTTTGGCCCAATTGACCAACCTGAATTCAGAAGAAGGTATTCATCCGGCAGTAATAGGGGAGATTGCCCTGTATGCGAGGATAACGAAAACAGGAAAACTGAGTAATGGCAAAAAAAATACCCCACAGCTCAATAATAGCAATAATATTACAAGCTGCAGGGTATCGATAGTACTATCCGGATATTTATTCGTCTAACTTTCTCCTGGCATCATATAATTTTTTCAGGCCATATCCTGCACTGAGAGATAATAGAACCAACAATCCTCCTCCGATGGATGCCCCGCCTCCAGGAATATCGCCCTCACTTCCTGGTGGTGGCGGTGGTGGTGGTTCACCGGCTAGTATTGGGTTGGTAAAAACAGATGCAATAACCAAAAATGCCAGAAGGATCATGTGTCTTATTATTCTTTTCATAATTCAAGCTATTATATATTTTTTCTGATAATCAAAAGCTAAATTACTTGATTAATACTTTTTCTGTATAACTATTCTTTTCAGAAATTACCCTAACAATGTAATATCCTGACATTGTATTCATGTCGATCTTGTTCATTCCGTCTTCAAGGACTTTTCGCAAGATCTCCTGTCCCATAACATTATAAATTACAGCTTCACCACGGTTATTATCCGTATTATTAATATATACACTATTATTATAAGAATAGATGTGCATCCGGTCAATACCAGAGTCTTCATCAATTCCAAACAGTTCTGAGAAATGAACTACAAACCTTTCAACCAAATCACCCGGTGAAGCACTAAAGGAATATATGCGGTTTTCTTTCAGTTTAACAGTTATTCCGTCTCTCAAATCTTCCAGTAGGATATCTTCATTATCAAAGCTTTCGAACTCGCTGGCAGTAATAGTATATATTCCATCTGCACCAACCTCAAATCCCAATTGAACCGTTACATTATCTGAAGAATATGGAATAACATTAATAGAAAGCACTTCATCCGGAATTATTGAGTAAAGTTGAGGAGCCTCTTCCAAACCAGGTAGTTTATAAGCATCATACATATTATCAAATCCTTCGGTAGCATCTTCATTGAAATTTATGAAAGTAATATCTTCATAACCATTACCTTCAACCTCAAGAACAAGAAGATCATTCAGGGTGTTTTTATAGAATTGGCCAGGACTATGTAATCTTGCAGCCTTGGGAATAGTCAATGCTGGTGAACCGGCACCATCAGCCCTGACAAAGAATCCCTGCATACCACGTATAATTCCTCCCGCAATTGCACCTGTTGATCCGTTCCAGCTAATATACTGAGAACCATTCCAAATATAAATTGATCCTATCAGGTTTGTTTTATTCCAGGTTGGACTATCCCAGTCAATGGAACATGGGAACGGATTCCCTACAAGATTCCATCCTATCCATGAAGGATTAGGACCTGAATATGTTACAGTCGGGCTTATGTTATTATTGTTAATTGTACCCGGGAAGCTAATAGTTTTGGCATTTCCTGAGATCAGGTTATACATTACTTCATAACCCATACCCACAGTTAAAGGATCTGTTGATGGATCACCATTGTTCAGGTCGATCCAGTAATTAGTTGGCTCATCATATCTGTAGAAATCATTATCATCATTTGGCGAAGCTTGTAATGTAGCATTAGTACCACCGGTAGTAGGACAAGACACATAATACCTTCTGGCGCCATTTATGTATCTTTCCACTGTTTTTGTGCCAGATACACTCAATGTGCCATCTATAATAAGAGATGCTGCACCATTTACATCTGA
>JAUWGC010000184.1 GCA_030606625.1 Bacteroidales bacterium
ATGTGTTTATGTGATATAAGTTGCCGGGCGCCGTTTCTGGTTGGTGCAATGCCTAAACGAAATACTACATTATCAAGTCTTGACTCAAGCAGTTGGAGAAGCACTTCTCCTGTAACACCCTGACTTCTTAAAGCTTTATCAAACAATTTTGCAAACTGACGTTCCAACACACCATAAGTGTATTTGGCTTTCTGTTTTTCTTTCAGCTGGATTCCGTATTCAGAAGTTTTTCTTCTTCTTTTGTTGGCCCCATGGTGTCCTGGCGGATAGTTCTTTTTCTCAAAGTACTTATCGGGTCCGTAAATAGGATCGCCAAATTTTCTTGCAATTTTCGTTTTTGGTCCGATATATCTTGCCATTTATATTTCTCTTATTTTAATTTTAAGTTTTCCTATATATATAAACTAAACTCTTCTTCTTTTTGGCGGTCTGCATCCGTTATGTGGCATAGGTGTAACATCCACAATTTCGGTTACCTCAATACCATTTGAATGTATAGTTCTTATAGCAGATTCTCTTCCGGAGCCAGGACCTTTTACAAACACCTTCACTTTTCTTAAACCATTGTCATAAGCCGTCTTGGCACATTCCTCAGCTGCCATTTGTGCTGCATAAGGGGTATTTTTCTTTGAACCTCTGAATCCCATTTTTCCTGCCGAAGCCCAGGAAATAACTTGCCCTGAGTTATTGGTTAAAGAGATAATGATATTATTGAATGAAGCGTGGATATGGGCTTGCCCGTAGGGTTCAACCTTAACCACTTTTCTTCGTGAAGTACCTTTCTTCTTAGCCATATTCTAGTCTATTTTGTAGCTTTCTTTTTATTAGCAATAGTTTTCCTTCTGCCTTTACGGGTTCTGGCATTGTTTTTTGTGCCTTGACCTCTTACAGGCATTCCGGTACGATGACGAATACCACGATAACTGCCAATATCCATTAATCGCTTAATATTCATCTGCATTTCCGAACGCAACTCTCCTTCAAGCTTGTATTCATCATTCAGAATCTTTCTTATTACATTAAGCTGGTCATCAGACCAATCCTTAACTTTCGTATCCCGGTCTATTCCAGCTTTATCGAGGATTTTACCTGCATTACTTTTTCCAATACCGTAGATATAGGTTAAACCTATTTCTCCTCTTTTTTCATTTGGTAAATCAACTCCTACTATTCTTGCCATAAAAACTTATAATTAATAAATTATAATAAAAAATTATTATCCCTGTCTTTGTTTAAATCTGGGATTCTTCTTATTAATGACGTAAAGTCTTCCTTTTCTTCTAACGATTTTACAGTCAGAGCTACGCTTCTTTACAGATGCTTTTACCTTCATGGTCGATTTATTTTCTTTATTTATACCTGAACGTTATTCTTCCCTTTGTAAGATCATAAGGTGACATTTCAACTTTAACTTTATCCCCGGGAAGAATTTTAATATAATGCATTCGCATCTTTCCGGAAATATGAGCAGTAATAACGTGTCCGTTTTCTAATTCAACACGAAACATTGCGTTAGACAGGGCTTCAATAATTGTACCATCCTGTTCAATTGATTGTTGTTTCGCCATTACTAAATTGTTTAATTATTTAATATTTCATCGATAAACCGGAAAGTGGTTAATACATCTGCTTTCCCGTGATCGATTGCAACGGCATATTCAAAATGTGCCGATGGTTTATTGTCCATTGTCCGGATGGTCCAGCCATTCGGGTCCTGGGTAATATTTTTCATTCCCATGTTTATCATGGGTTCAATACAAATTACAAGTCCTTTTTTCAATTTAATGCCCTGGTTCCGGTTTCCATAATTGGGAACTTCCGGTTGTTCATGCAGGTTTCTTCCGAGACCATGCCCTACCATTTCCCTAACAACAGAAAAACCACCACTTTCAGCATGCTTCTGAACAGCAAAACTAATATCCCCAAGTCTATTACCATGAATTGCCTTCTCAACACCTTTCTCTAATGATTCGCGGGTATATTTAAGCAATTTTATCACTTTCTCATCTACCTCGCCAACCGGGAATGTAAAGGCCGAATCCCCGTAAAATCCATTATTAAAAACTCCACAATCAATTGAAATAATATCACCTTCAATTAATTCATATCCAGATGGTATTCCATGAACTACCTGGCTGTTAACTGAAGTACAAAGGGTATTAGGAAAACCGTTGTATCCCTTAAATCCGGGTTCAGATCCATGGTCTCTGATATATTCCTCGGCAATTATATCAAGTTTTCGGGTTGTGACACCAGGCTTGATATATTTTACCAACTCTGCAAGTGTTTTTGATACAAGCAGGTTATTCTCCCTAAGTATCTCAATCTCCCTGTCGGTCTTGTAATTAAACATCAAAGAACGCTTATTATATTATAGCAGCACTACCTGTTCTACCTTTTATTCTTCCTGATTTCATTAAACCGTCATAATGACGCATTAACAGATGACTTTCAATCTGTTGTAACGTATCCAGAACAACACCAACTAAAATAAGTAATGAAGTTCCACCATAGAATTGAGCAAATTGCCCGGACACGCCAAGATTCACAGCAAAAGCAGGAAGTATTGCAACTAATGCAAGAAAAAATGATCCCGGCAGGGTTATTCTTGACATAATCGTATCAAGAAATTCAACTGTTTTTCGTCCGGGTTTAATTCCGGGTATAAATCCCCCGTTTTTCTTCATATCCTCAGCCATCTGGTTAGGATTGATTGTAATAGCAGTATAGAAATATGTA
The DNA here is from genome assembly GCA_030606625.1 of Bacteroidales bacterium. Taxonomy (GTDB): domain Bacteria; phylum Bacteroidota; class Bacteroidia; order Bacteroidales; family B18-G4; genus JAUWGC01. The sequence goes on from JAUWGC010000184.1 coordinate 2,740, forward strand.
AACAGTATGATCATAATGCCAAACACAAAACTATACCAAAAACCATACATATTTGAAAACGCTGCTGCAAATCCAGACACCGAGTCTGAAGATGAATAACCAATAAGCATTATCGGC
>JAUWGC010000030.1 GCA_030606625.1 Bacteroidales bacterium
AGGGTTCAGGCCATCGTCAAATATCAAAATGGTATCGTAAATTTTTATCATGGCTTCGACCAGCCATTAAGATTTGACAGACAAGAATTAAGACTTTTGTTTGAAAGAGGTGATATCACCCTCTATGAATGGGTTCCAACAAAAGTTATCTTGAATGGAATTATCAGCACCGCAGAACTGAAAGAACTAAAGTCTATTTTTCAAGAAGCAAAGATCAGCATTTCAGAAAACTATCACGGAGATAAGAGATTGTGCAAGGGGAATTTTAAACAATATAAGGTTGATCACAAGGTGGAACTGAAAAGCGGTGAAAATACATGTAAATCTGAAGTATATAAATATATGCTTACTGAAATGTTCAGGGACCAGTTAGAATGGATCAGGGATAGATCACATAAGAGAATTATTACTGCAAGCAATGGGATTAATTCTCTTTCTATAGCATACACAGCGGATCAAATTGCTGTTGAAATTTGATGTTGAAATTATGAAAAGGTCAAAAAAACAGTTGCTTCCTTACCTCATGGTGTCTCCATATCTGACACACTTACTTGTTTTTACAGCCTTTCCAGTAGTATTTTCCATCATTTTAACCTTTCATAAATGGAATATCATTTCCCCAATGGAATTTTCCGGCTTAAGTAACTGGCAGCATATCTTCAGCGACAGGCTATTCTGGAAAGCAATACTGAATACTCTTGTATTTCTTATTATTCATATTCCATTGCAGATTGTTGTTGCCCTGACACTTGCGGAAGTCCTTAACAGAAAAATTATGTTTCGGGGTTTTTTCAGGGCTGCTTTTTTCATTCCTGTTGTTGTTTCCGGTGTCGTTGTCACTATTTTATGGCAGCAGCTTTTCGGTTATGATACAGGGGTAATCAATCGCCTGCTGGTCACATTAGGGCTGGGAAAGGTAGGCTGGTTAATCGATCCTAATGTGGCAATGGTCTCAATCGCTTTGATGGCAACCTGGAAGAATGTAGGATTATATGTGATATTATTCCTTGTAGGTTTGCAGACAGTACCAAAGCAATATTACGAAGCAGCCGACCTGGAAGGGGCATCACACTGGCAAAAATTCATCAGGATCACAGTCCCAATGATCAACCCTACCATTTTTATGGTGGTAGTATTGTCAACCCTTGGAGGATTTTCCCTATTTATAGAACCTTATATCATGACTGGAGGCGGACCACTCAACAGCACCTTATCTGCTGTTCTATATATTTATAAGCAAGCATTCGAGTATTATCATATGGGTTATTCAGCAACGCTCGGGGTGTTTTTTGCATTCCTGATCGTTTTGGTAGTCGTTATGCAAAAGAGATTTATTGAGAAAGAATAAGATGATAACCGAAATTAATGAAAATTATTAAAAAAACATTGTTTTACCTGATCCTGGTTGCTGCGGCACTCAGTTTTATCTATCCCTTCATCTGGATGATGATGGCTTCACTGGCACCTGAGCAGGAAATAGGCAAGTTGGTAATATTCCCTTCCGAATTCACATTTGATAATTATGTTTCTATGTTTAGTAAGATACCGATTGGAAGAGCTCTCTTTAACAGTTTGTTTGTTTCCACAATAAACACAGGCCTGACATTAGTGTTTGCTTCTATGGTTGGGTATGCGTTATCCCGGATGAGGTTCAGGGGCAGAAATACGATATTCTTCATCATTATTTTTACTATGTCTCTGCCTTTTCAGATCACTCTCATTCCGAACTATATTACTATGGTAAAACTGCACTGGGTCGACACTTATCTAAGCCTGACCGTGCCGTTCATGATCACTGCTTTTGCCATTTTAATGTTTCGCCAGGCTTTTAAGGGATTGCCTCAGGCCCTGATCGATGCTGCCCGGATTGACGGATGTGGTGAACTCAGGATCGTCTTTACCATCTTATGGCCTAATATCAAACCAACTATTATAACTGTAGGCATTCTGGCCTTCATGGCTTCCTGGAATGAAGTGATCTGGCCATTGATAGTGATCAGGGAAGAACAACTGATGACCTTGCCTCAGCTGGTTACGCTTTTCGTAGTGGGCGGAAGGGCAGAAAGCCAGTTAGGAGTAAAATTGGCTTCGGCTGTATTTCTCGCCACTCCTGTAATTATTGCATATTTATTTTTCCAGAAACACTTTATCCAAAGTATGGCTTCCACAGGATTAAAAGAGTAAATCATGATAACAGAAATAACCAGGTTACCTGTTAAACTAAAACCAGACAAACGGCGTGTAATTACCCGGCAATTGTGCCTTATTGGCCCTGACAGGGTGCAGAAAATTCTTAAAAGGATTTCGAATCTGAATGATCAGGAAGTATCGGATATACTTGAAGAGATTCTACTGGATTTTAACTCAAGACATAAAAATTTCATAAATGCCATTTATAATAATTATTTAAAGATAGAACCTGACATTCCCGATCACTTTTTTTTAAATGAAAAACAAAAACTTCTGACAGGCGCATTTCTGACCAAGGAATATTCCATCCAGTCGGCAGCTTTGTTTAATCCGTCAATGGTTCCGCATCCTGATCAGTCGGGACTTGAAAAAGGACAAAAACGGTTCATCATAAGCCTCAGGTCTACCGGGGAAGGACACATATCAAGCATAGAATTCCGTGCAGGCATTGCAGATAATAAAGGCCATCTCACCCTTAACAAATACAGTGAAATGGCAACGACAGGATCAGTTGAACATCCTGAGAATACAGACAATGAAAACAATTATGATCTGAGCTTTCCGGAGGATTCCGATTTGAGCGAGCGTGTTATCTTTCCTCACTCAAAGATCGAGTTGATGGGCATGGAAGATCTCAGGCTTGTATTATTTGAGGATGGTAAAGAAATTACATATTTTGGCACTTACACGGCTTATGACGGCAGGAAGATCAGTCCGCAATTATTGGAAACCAATGATTTCCGGAATTTCAGGATCAGAACACTGATGGGAACTGCGGCTGAAGATAAGGGAATGGCATTATTTCCTGAAAAAATCAATGGGAAATACTGTATGATCTCGAGACAAGGGGGAGAAAACATATCGATAATGTTTTCGGATAAGCTTTATGAGTGGCATGATCATCACCTGCTTTTAGAGCCAAAATATCCCTTTGAACTGGCTCAGATGGGAAACTGCGGATCACCTGTTAAAACACCTGCAGGCTGGCTCTTGTTAACACATGGTGTCGGACCGGTTCGTCAATACAGTATTAGTGCTGCCTTACTTGATCTGAATGATCCTCAAAAGGTAATTGCCCGACTGGACAGGCCCCTCCTCCGGGCTGAAGGAGATGAACGGGAGGGATATGTGCCAAACGTTGTTTATTCCTGTGGGGGAATGCTCCATGATAATATCCTTTATTTACCTTATGCTATGTCGGATTCAATAACGGGTTTTTCATGGATTGATATTAAAATGTTGCTGAATGAATTAACGGAAAATAAATGAAAATAAAACCACTTTTGATCATTATTGCCGGTAGTCTCACGTCAATATTATTCAGTTGCTGTAGCAACATAAACTACAACAATGGCGATAATAATATTGACTCTTTAAACATATCGCATCTTATACATCTTTATACCAAAATAATCCTGCCCTGTGAATCGGAAGTAGGTGTGATCCATATTTATAGCGAATATCCTGATTATAATTTTGTCATTGAACCTGATGAAGGCTTCACTTGTATTGACGATGTGGCCAGAGCCATAGTCCTGATAGCTAACTCACATAATGATCCTGATAATAAAACAATTAAGGAAATGCATGCCCTGATGCCGGAATTCATCCTGAATATGCAAGCTGATAACGGTTATTTTTACAATTTTCTGCGAAAGAATAAAACAATAAATAAAACATATCCCACATCAATACCTGAGCCTAACTGGTGGTCTTGGCGGGCTTTCCTGGCTCTGGAAAGCTATCCTGCCAGCTGGCACACAACAGCACCCAGGGCACAGGAAGCAATTAATAAACTCGTCCATAATATTCTTAACGAATATCTGAACAAACCATTGAAATTCAAGACAATTGAAGGAATCAAATTGCCTGCCTGGCTGCCTCATGAAACGGCAGCAGACCAGACGGGTATTTTAATCATAGCACTCGTTAAATATTATCAACGCACTCAGCAGGAAGAAGCACTCACACTTATAGAAAAGTTTGCAGAAGGACTTTTGCACATGCAAAAAGGCGACAGTTCATCATTCCCATACGGGGCATATTTGAGTTGGAACAATATATGGCATGCATACGGTAATATTCAGGCTTATGCCATGCTTAAAACCGGACAATTATTGGGCCGCGATGATTTCATACATAGCGCTTTGCTGGAAATTGATCATTTTTATCCTTACCTCATAACACAGAATTACCTTAATTACTTCATAATTAAATATAATAATATTGATTACGAAATAATTGAGATGGAGCAGTTTCCTCAGATTGCCTATGGTATACGGCCTATGGTTTTTGCATGCCTGGAAGCCTATGATGTGACTGGTAAAGACAAATATTTGAAAATGGCCGAACAAATTGCTTCATGGTTTACAGGAAAAAATCCTGCTGGTAAAATAATGTTTGATCATAATACGGGGCGCTGTTATGATGGAATAATGAGCCCTGATGATATCAACCTGAATTCAGGGGCAGAATCAACTATCGAGGCATTGTTAACTATGCAGGCTATTCTGAATCATCCGGAAATCAATCATACTAACATCTATGAAACACATTAAAAAAGAGATATGTATAAATAATGATGTCTGTTCAGTTGATCTTGTTCATCCTGTTGTAAGATGGAAAAACAATCCCATTCTTACTGCCAGTGATGTTAACGAGGTCTGGACTGAGCCACAGCGAAAAGTAGTAACAGTACACAATGCAGGGATTTGCCGGTACAGAGGAAAGATACTAATGCTTTTCCGGTCTCACCTGCGGAATGGTATTTCCGTAATTGGATTGGCAGAAAGTGATAATGGCATTGATGACTGGAAAGTTAATTCAAAACCTGCATTGTTGCCTTGTGGAAAAGAAGATAATTTTGCGCCAGGAGTCGACCCGGTTTCCCTTAGAGAAAATGAAGCAGGTGGAGTTGAAGATCCCAGGATCACCAAAATCAGCGACACTTATTACATTACTTACAGTGCTTATCATGGCATGGAACCCGACAGGGTAAGGGTTTCATTAGCATCAACTAAAGATTTTAAAGAATTTATACGCTTCGGGCCGGTTATTGATACCGATATGCGCAATGTAGTCATCTTTCCTGAAAAGATAAACAATAAGTACGTGGCCATGATGCGTCCTAATGATAACCTGAAAGGAGGTAAGGTTGGCGGACTTTACAAGGAAATAAGACTGGCTTTTACTGATAATATTGAAATGAATGACTGGGAACTTGCACATGAACCGGTAATGAAACAGAAAGGAGGGCCAAGTCCTTTCAAAGACAAAATTGGCCCCGGAGCGCCACCAATAAGGACCAGTCACGGCTGGATCAGTATTTTTCATGGTGTGCGTGCTACCATGGATGGAAATCCGTATGTTCTCGGGGTGGCACTTCACGATTTGAACGATCCTGCATCAGTGAAGATATCAAATATTCCTGTTCTGTTTCCTGCGCCTGCTGATTGTTTGGTTTCATCTGCTGATTACAGGCATGTCCCCCAGGTTGTTTTCACCTGTGGGGCAATTAGAAATAACGATGGGAGTATTTATATTTATTATGGTGGAAATGATACTGTTATGAATATAGGCATAAGCCATGAAGATATCCTGGCGGAATTGTGTTTAAGGTATCCGCAGAATCAATTAACCGGAGAACCTCTTTATGAGATTTAATCCGCCTTCGCGCCAGCCTGACGTCTGGCAGATACGCTGCAGAGGACAAGTAAAATAGTTAGCGTGAAGCAGGAGGCATAAAGCAATACACAGGAAAAGAAATGATTGCACAATTAACTAATAACCTACAACCTATAACATATAATATACAACCTACATGATATTCGAAATTGACAAAATAGTATTCAGACCTCAGGATATAGATCTGTCTTTCTCTCCTATCAGAAAAGACCTGAGTATTGATACATTCGTTCTGGGAGCTTTTAATCCGGGACTAACCCGCTTGCCAAACAACAACCTGCTGATTATGGTCCGGATAGCCGAGGCATTGAAAGAACCTGTTTTCAATGATAAGATTCATTCTATCCGCTGGAGTGAACATGGATATGTACTTGACGGATACCCGTCAAAGGAAGTGGATATATCCGATCCGCGCAGTTTCATGATTAACACCGGCATGCCCTCACCGATCATGGGGCTGACTTCTTTATCCTGGTTGCTTCCTGTAGAACTGGATCAGGATGGATTAGAAATCATCAAAATTCATTACGACAAGATCATTGCTCCTGACCGGACCAGTCAGGAATATGGTATAGAAGATGCACGGATATCAAGGATCGGAGACAAGTATTATATGACCACATGCACCGTCAGTTCGGAACGGCATGCAACTACCCTTTTCAAGAGTGATGACGGATTGAATTACACATTTTCAGGGATCATCCTGGACCACCAGAATAAAGATATGCTGATCTTTGAAGGAAAAATAAATGACAAGTATTACGCTCTGACCCGGCCTTTGGGATCTTTCTATCTTCAGCCTGGCATAGATTCATTATACAAGTTAGGCCCCACAATTAACCTGGCTTCTTCACCTGACCTGTTGCATTGGAAACCTCTGGATAATCCATTCCTAAGACCGCGGAAAGGAGTTATGAACATCAACAGGATAGGAGGAGGTACTCCGCCGGTATTGACAGATCCGGGTTGGCTGATGTTATTTCATACCGTTGAAGCAAAAGGGGATATTGGCATTTACAGAACTTACCGGGCATTGCTTGATAAAGATAATCCTGAAAAGATAATAAAACTTATAGATGATAAACCATTACTTGAGGCACGTCCGGAATTAACCGATGATATGAAAGATCAGATATATATTACAGACGTGGTTTTTACCACCGGGATTGTTGATTCCGGCAAACATTTTATTGTTGCATCCGGTGAGCTGGATTTGGCTTGCAGAATCACACATATTTCAAAATATATTATGGATACTTAATTCCCACAAATCAGTGGCTGTAGTTGAAATTTGATTTGAAAATAAAATAGTACTTTAAAATATAAATTGAGAGAGATGGCTAATGTTAAACTGGTAAATATTATTAAAAGCTACGACGGAAAAACCGATGTGGTTAAAAATGTGAGTTTTGAGATCCGGGATAAGGAATTTGTTGTATTGGTAGGTCCTTCGGGTTGTGGTAAATCGACAATCCTCCGGATGATTGCTGGCCTGGAAGATATAACATCAGGAGACCTGTATATAGACAACAAACGTGTAAATGATCTGTTACCAAAAGACCGTGACATTGCAATGGTGTTCCAGAATTATGCTTTATACCCACACATGACAGTTTATCAGAATATGGCATTTGGATTAAAGATAAAAAGAATCCCCAGGAAAGAAATTGACCGGCGAGTCAGAAGGGCAGCAGATATCCTTGAAATATCATATCTTTTGGACAGGAAGCCTAAAGCCATGTCAGGAGGGCAGCGCCAACGGGTAGCCATCGGCAGGGCCATTGTAAGAGACCCAAAAGTTTTTCTTTTTGATGAGCCTTTAAGTAACCTGGATGCCAAATTAAGAGTGCAGATGCGTGTTGAGATGCAGAAGCTTCATAAAAAATTACAGGTGACTATTATTTATGTTACCCATGACCAAACAGAGGCCATGACCCTGGGTAACCGGATCGTAGTGCTCAAAGACGGCAAGATCATGCAAATTGGCGCACCTATGGAACTATATAATACCCCTGATAACATGTTTGTGGCAGGTTTTATTGGCTCCCCTCCTATTAATTTTATCCATGGAGAGATCCGTAAAAAAGAAGCTTTGGTTTTTACTGATACAGGCATGGAAATTAATCTTGGATTACTCCATAATGAAGCAATAAACAATTATGTAAACAAAAAGATTGTGCTTGGCATCAGACCGGAAAACATTCATCATATACCCCATGATAAATCTTCCAGGTTTGCAAAAATCAGTATAACAATTAGTGCTGTTGAGCAGATGGGAAATGAAATGCTGGTTTATGCCAACCTGGATAAATTGCAAATGATAGCCAGACTTCCATCTGACAGTACATTAGAAGCTGATCAATTGACAGAGCTGTACTTTGACACACCAAAGATCCTCCTTTTTGATCCTGAAAACGGTAATGTAATCAAATAACGTAATTATTTAGCTATAACAGATATTATTAATAAATAAAGCACTAAATCCTAATATCTAAATGCTAAACAAATTTTAATGACATAAACACAAAATTCAAAACACCATGATCAAGAGGAAAGAACCTTTCTTTTTCTGCAAACATGCAGACATTTATAAAAACATAAAAAAATAAATCTAAAAAGGGTTAATACAACAACAATCTTTTGAACATTTGATAATTTGAGTTTTGAAATTGTTTAGTATTTAGATATTAGGATTTAGTGCTTAGAGTTTAATAATAAAGAGAAAAGCAATCATATGATATAGCACCTAAATAAATATCAAATAACAAATGACAATATTTAAAAGCAGTCTGAATTAATTGCTCTTAAGAAGTATATTCACTGCATCAGCAGCATCCCCAACTGCCTGCTCAGGTGTTTTTTTATTGTACAGGACACAAGATTCATATTCTTGTGAAATAATATCAAACACTTCTACGATCAGTTCATGATTATCAACTCCTACAATATAATCCACCTGCCGGGCAAAAGGATGTAATTGGGGATTGTCTTTAAAAAAACCGGCAAAAAAAGGATCATTCGCAAGGTTTTTTCTTCTTGGGAATTGTCCGGACATCTTCAGCAAAGCAAGATCGCCATCCATATCGATCAATGTACTGATAAACTCCCATGCTGTTTGAGGATCTTTACAAGTATTAAATATTACAACATTCTTAGGATCGCCATATGTATAAGCAGTCCCCACGTGATCATCCGGCACCAGCATTTGATAAAATCCATATTCCATGTGTTCAGGTTTGAATTTTTCAAGGTATCTTACCTGCCAGGGGCCGGTGAACAAAGTTACAACCCGTTCCATCATGAAGGGGTCCTGGCTTGCCGACATTCGTTGCCTGGAAAAATAATTTCTATTGTATAATTCCTGAAGAAACCGGAAAACACCTATAGCATGCTTATTATTAAAAGCAGCTTTGTTATTTTTAATCAGTGGTGCGCCATCAGAAGCTGCAAGATACAAAGGATAGAAATTAAAAAGTCTTTGGTACCATATCACTTTCACTGTAGTATATCCGATCCAGCGATCCACATAACCATCGTCATCTGAATCCTGCTGGACCTGCTTTCCCGCTTCAAGGTATTTTGAATAAGTTACAGGCAGGCTATCCATATCAAGAGAATCAAAGCATCTCTTATTATAAAGGGTCATAATAGGATTCACCTTCCATGGTACCTGGTAAATATGTCCGTCTGAAGAAGTGATTTCCCGGATCACCTTGTCGGAACAACGGTTCTTAATAAAACTTAAAAAACCTTTCAGCGTGTCCAGGGGAATCAGCACTTTTGCTTTTGCATACATTTCAACATTTCCCTGCCACATATTTGCATATATATCAGGTGTCGTTTTTCCAACAACTGCTGCCAGGATGATCTCTTCACTCGACTGTCCTTCAGGTATGGGTTGGACACGGATCAATTTGTCCGGGTATTTTTCATTCCAGCGGGCAGCCATTTGCCTGGTGAATGTGATCTCCTGGGCATTGTTCGATGACCAGAATAATAACTCCTTGTTATCATTCCTCTTACATGAAATAAAAAAAACAGAAAGTAAAATAATAAAAACCGGTACTTTATATTTATTCCTCATTTGATTGATAAACACAAAAAGGCTATCTGATAAAAAATAATAAATCAGACAGCCTTTTTTCAATAATTAAAAACCATTATTCTATTACATTATCCTTTTCCCAGGTATAAATAGAATGTACCTGAGCATCTGTAAGAACGATATTATAGAATTTAAGATCATCCAGAGAACCCCTCAGATAACCCAGCCATTCTTTCCACTCATACGGATCACCTGGGACATCAGAATAAATACCGGTTGGCAGTGCCTGACCAATAACCAGATTGACTAATGGATTTGGATCAACAGGTGTGCCGGTCGGGAAGTCATCCCAGAACATTATATTCGCTCCGTTGATATAGAATGTCATTTCACCGCTTTTGTAAGAAACTGCTATGTGAGTCCATTCGTTATTTACGAGTATACCGGTATTGCTATCCTTATCAATCCAGGCAAAATCACCTGAGCCGTCATCTTTCAGTATTTTACGTGTAAAGAAAGGCTTGTTAGCATCCTGAACCTGTAACTTCCAGCAATTCCAGATGTCATTTGAAAAGAAGTAATTATGCGCCCATGTTTCATCAAGTTGAATCCATGTTACAATTGTTATATCCGGTGGGTTGAATGCCGGGGCAGCAGGCACTTCAATATTTCCACCTCCGCTAAACTTGTAAGCATAATCGGGATTTCCAAAACGGTCTACTGTAGGTTGTACAGTTCCACTACCGTTGAGATGGTATCCTTCTTTCAGTTCACCATTGTGTCCATTCCCGCTATTATCTGTTGCGTCGCCATTCATAAGCCACTCTGCAACAAGACTTTCGGGAGCTATCTCAGTGATCTTTTTCGACTCAAAAACCGTGAGTGCTGCTTGAAGATTAACAACTGCTGCATCAACTTGAGTTTGAGTAACACCAGATGTATTACGTACTGTTTCTGCAAGATTAATGGCTGTCTGCAGTTCAGCTTTTGAACCCGCCTGATACTCACCAATATCCTCGCCTTCAACAGCAGCATCGTGTATCGTGTGAGCATCAGTAATTAAGCCATCAAGTACTGTGAAGTTTACCGGAACCGGTTCCGGTTCATCGTCATCTTTTTTACAGCCATTCATTATCAGGCCGATCGTTAGCGGAATAAGCATCGCCAACATTAGAAATTGACTTGTTTTTTTTCTCATTGTACTAAATTTTAAATTAAACAAAAATGAATGAATTATTATTAAAACTTATTATATTTCGTGATTTGTATCCAGCTCACTTTGCGGGATGGGAAAATGCTTGTATTTTTCATAATTGAAATTTACTTTGTCCTGCAAAGCTTCATAGGCATAATCAGGGCCATAGCGAATAATATCGAAATACCTGTGGAATTCGAAACCCAATTCAACTCTTCTTTCATGCCGGATAGCATCTCTCACTTCTGATTGGCTTCCACTGATCACATCTGGTAATAATCCATCCGGAATAGTACCATACCCCGGCAAGTCTTTATCATACAGATATGATTCTCTTGCCCTCTTGCGTATCATATTCAAATAAACAAGTGCTTCGCCCGAGTTTCCCTGTTCATTGAGGGCTTCTGCCAGTATCAGCAGAACTTCAGCATAACGGATGAACACATAATTCAACTCCCCGTCAGCTTTCAGTTCTTTTGGCACCTCATTCAAAGGTTGCAGGTATTTCTTTTGCATATAACCTGTTGGTGACCATTCAGGGTTAAACATTGCCGTATCACTAAACCAGTGGTGTCCTTCCCTGCCAACTGTATAATCAAGTCTTGGGTCATAGATATCTTCGGCTGTTTTCTCAAACGCATCCACGAAGCTCTGGGTCGGAACATTAAATCCATATCCATTTTCCACCCTTGGTGCAAACCATTGGTTCAGCCGGTTTCCAAGCCACGGTGCTTGTCCTGACAGATGCTGAACAGCAAAGACGGTTTCGGAGTTGTTTTTGGTTGCAGCTTCAAAATTTTCTTTATAAATATGTATGAGGTCATATAGTCCGGAGTTAACAACCTCAAGAGCTTTAGCTTCAGCTTGAGGATACTTTTTCTGAAAAAGGTAAACTTTTGACAATAAAGAATTTGCTGCACCTTTTGTTGCACGGCCAAGGTTAGCTCCCGTTTGTTCATCGGAGAGCAAGGCAGCAGCATCAATCAGGTCTGCCTGGATCACTTCCACAAATATCTGATTAATTGGGGTAACAGGTTTTTGCATTTCTTCCGGTGTGGGAGTAGTTGTATGTACAGGTATATCGCCAAATATATTGACCAGCCAGTAGTAATAGTAAGCACGCAGAAACTTAGCCTCACCTTTGATTTTCCCCCTGCGTACCGGATCCATATCTATATTATCGATATGATCAAGAAGTTTATTGGCCCGCGACACCCCTTCATAATATATAGCCCAGACGTTCTCCAGATTCCCGTTTTCTGTCGAAACGACGAAATCATCGATCAGTCCGATATCCGCCTGGTCACCGGGAATACCACCTTTGGCTGCATCGTCGGAAGCAACATCACCAAAGACCCAGATACGGTTATCGGAATTGGCAAAACTCAAAACATTATATATACCTGTTAATGCAAGCTCAGCATCATCGGCAGTCTGGAAGAATTGTTTATCAGATTGCTGTCCCATCAGATCTTCATCCAGGAATTTCTTGCAACCACTCAATCCTAATAATATTATCAGCATCGTGCTAATATAGAAATATGATCTTTTCATCTTAATATAAGTTTCACATTTATAAATCAAGATTTATACCGATCGTGTATATTCTTGGGATCGGATATGTTCCCCAGTCGATACCTGCAGCCAGATCAGCATTCTTTACATTTTCTCCTCTCAGGTTATTACTCTCATACATTTCTGGGTCCAGTCCGGGATATTTGGTAATGGTAAACAGATTCTGCACACTAAAATATACCCTGAGCCTTCCATTACCGGCTTTCTCCTTGAAATCAAATGTATATCCGAGTGTCAGGTTTTTAAGTCTGAAATAGGAACCTGGCTCAAGGAACCGTGTAGATGCTTTTTTATTGTTGGCAGCCCCGATCCAGGAAGCCCTGGGATATTCATTAGTACTTCCTTCACCTGTCCAGTGATTATCATAATATCGTTTCGTTACATTAAATCCACGATAGAATCCTTCTATATCATGATTGATCTGCATATAAATTTTATTACCATACACTCCCTGAAAAAAGAATGAAAGGTCGAATTTTTTCCACGAAAGGTTAGCTGTAAAGCCATATGTCAATTTTGGAATTGGGCTGCCGACATGAACCCTGTCCTTTTCATTTATGACCCCATCACCATTTTGATCTTTGAACATAACATCACCAGGTTTAATATTAGGTCCCTGATATGCATGTGTAAAAATATCCAGTTCATTTTGAAAGATACCTTCCATTTCATACATGAAGAATGAACCGATCGGATAGCCTTCTTCCGTCAAGGTTGCAAATACTCCATTATCAATCCTTCCTGCTGCTATTGGGCGGCCATTGCTTAAGGAGAGCACTTCATTGTAAAGTGTAGCAAAATTACCTCTAATCTCGTATTTAAAGTCATTAACTTTTTCACGCCAGAATATTTCACATTCCAGTCCGCGGTTCAGCACTTTGCCGGCATTTACGAATGGCGGGGAAGCACTGCCTACGCTGGGAGGCAAAGGAACAGGTATAAGCATATTATCTGTAAATCTCCAATAATAGTCAGTTATGACCGTAAGGCGGTCATCAAAGAAAGCCATATCCAGCCCTATATCATAAGTTGTTGTTGTCTCCCAGGTTGTATTAATATTACCGAGCACCTCAACGGCATATCCATAATTCAGGTTACCCCCAAAAGGATAATTATAATCGTCATTCAGTATCGAGATGTAATTGTACAGGCCGATCTCCTGATTTCCTGATTGCCCGATACTGATTCTGGGTTTAAGTTGTGAAAGCCAATTAAAGTTGCTCATGAATTTCTCATTATGCACATTCCATCCAGCTGAGCCTGAATAGAAGCTACCCCAGCGATTATCAGATGTAAATCGTGAGGACCCATCAAAACGTACAACTGCCTCGACAAGGTACCGGTTATCAAAATTATAATTTATCCGGCCAAAACCTGATAGCAATGACCAGCCATATTCCGATTCGGAAGCACCTTTGCTAATAGATAATCCGTTACCAAGATAGCGCAGGCTCGGCGACTGGTTCGGAAAATCACGGTCGGAGCCGACCTGTTCACGAAAATCACTCTGAATGGCTTCCGTCCCTATCAGGAACGAAGTATGATGTTTCTCTTTAAAAGTTCTTGTATAGTTTAAAGTATTGGTCCAATTATAAACAAAGGCGGTAGATGAACCTCTCACCAGTGAATTAGGACTGTTGATCCTGCCATCTGTCCCCCAGTTTTCATTAAATCTCTTTTCTTCGACCACCGTCAGGTCAATACCCAGGTCAGACCTGAATACAAGTCCTTCGTAAATATCAAAATTAGCAAAGACGTTTCCAAACATCCTGTAAATATCTGCTTTCCAATCGTATTTATTGGCCAACCCGACAGGATTGTATCCATCTCCAAACCATGTATTGAGTTTTGACCGGCTATAGCCTTCAAACTTCGGAAGATCGCTATATTCACCATTTTTCTCATAAACCGGTATTGGAGGGGTACGAAAGAATGCATAACGGATTACACTGCCTCCATTACCACCATAGCCATCGCCGGAACCACCAATTAAATCACGGGCAGAATAAGAAGCGTTCAAATTCGTTCCCACCTTCGCCCATTCGGTTAGCCTGGAGGTCAGGCTGATCTTAAAATTGATCCTTTCATAGGCTGAATTCAGGATGATCCCATCCTGTTGCTGATATCCTCCGCCAAACAGGTAGGTTGAGTTTGCACTGCCACCGCTGATAGACAGTTGATGGTTTTGTATGAACGCCGTACGATATATTTCATCAAGCCAGTTAGTATTGGAAAGTTGTGGTCTTATCCCATCAGGTATGATATCACGGCCATCTGCAACAGCTGCTTCGTTGAATATCTTAATATATTCCTCAGTATTACACATTGGTGTTATATGTCCGTGTGTCTGTATCCCCCCGTAGAAATTGTAACTTAATCTTGCTTTGCCTTCCTGTCCTTTCTTTGTTTCGATGATGATAACACCGTTTCCTGCCCTGGAACCGTAAATGGCAGCAGAAGCAGCATCCTTCAGTACGGTCATTGATTCAATATCTTCCGTATTCAGAATGCCTGCA
Source organism: Bacteroidales bacterium (assembly GCA_030606625.1). Lineage (GTDB taxonomy): Bacteria > Bacteroidota > Bacteroidia > Bacteroidales > B18-G4 > JAUWGC01. The sequence continues at coordinate 15,206 of JAUWGC010000030.1, forward strand.
ATATCTTTCGTTGGAACACCATCAACAATATATAAAGGATCATTGTTGTTGATCGTCCCTATTCCCCTGATTCGAACTTTCACGCTTTCCCCGGGTTGCCCTGTAGTCTGGCTGACCTGCACACCGGCTGCCTTTCCTTGTAAAGCCTGATCAATACTGATTACCGGTAAGTTGGTGATCTCATTAAGCTTAATTATTGATATCGCCCCGGTTACATCGCTTTCTCTTTGAACACCATACCCAACAACTACGAACTCTGCCAACATTTCAGCTTCCTCCATCAGAACAACATTACGGGTAATAATAAGCCCGGGATCAAAGGGAAACCTAAATTCCTTAGTGGTATAACCAATACAAGATAACACCAAAGTCAAAGAGTCACTAACAATATCTCCTTCCAGGATTTCAATGAAATACCGCCCTTCAATATCAGGGATAGTTCCAATAGTAGTTCCTTTAATATAAATGGATACTCCCGGTAATGTAACATTTGACTGGTCAGTAACTATGCCTGAAATAGATTGAGCAGATAATTTTGGGGCGAATAAAAATGCACAGATAATTATGGCACAAATACAGAATCTTTTCATATTCAATGTTTTATTCTCAGAAAAGTAATTCTATCAACACTTGTTGCTAATCATATCCAGGCCTCAAGAAGCTTGTTTTATCTGCCGGAAAATAATAATAAGACCTGGATACCTTAATCAAAAGTAAAATAATTATTAATATTAACGTCAATTCAATAAAAAAAATAACAAATATTTTAGTTACTACATTAAATTTAAAAATTAATTTCATATTAAAGCTGTTTGCTACGGGGAAATTATTCATACTTCAGATAAACAGTAATTAATTGTTATTCATACCCATACGAGCACAACAGACTAGCTCCGTTTCATTCGGGTTCACTGATTACTTAAAGAGAGAGGGAAACTGGGAGACTATGAGAAGGAGAGACAACATTTTAACAACTGATTAGTTAAAAAGCAAAAAGTTTAATATTTTTATCCGGAATAATACATATCACATTTATGGCGAAAAAGAAAAAAAAGCGTGGCAAGGTGATACAAATGCCACTATCACCTGAGAATTATATTCTCAACAGGGCAAGGAATTTGCCCATTTACGAATGTTTAATCACGGAAAACTGGCAGGAGGCAGGTATGGCTAACATCCTGATAGCAAGAAAACATACTAATGGACACATCACCTGTGGATTGTACCTCATTGATATACTTTGCCTGGGTATTAAAGATACTTTTTACCAGTTTAATATTTCAGAAAGTGAATATGATCAAATAAAAGAAGAATTTAATGATAAAGGTAGTGCCATAACATGTGATTATGTTCTGGCGCATAATATTATATACGGCGCAGTGGAATTCGCCGATGATTATGGTTTTTCAGCTCATAAAGACTTCATAAAAGTTACACAATATATTCTTGAAGAAGATAATGAAAAGGTGGAACTGATGGATATTGAATTCGGAAGGAACGGAAAACCGTGTGTCGTTGCGGAAGTTGGTAAAGAGGCACTAAACGTGGTCAGTCAACTGGAAAAGACTGCCGGCCCGGGAAATTATGAAATAATTTATGTTGATGAGGAGGGTGCTGAAATTGATGAAATCAAGGATGATGATTTGTCTGATGAGAATTTTGGTGAACAACTGGAGTTATTCGGGGATGAGTTTCCTAAAAAAGAATCCACAGAAAAAAATTATCTGACTGATAATAGTAAAGATAAACAAAAGAGAAATAAAGAAGATCATAATTCCACCCAAAAAAAAGAAGAAAATATGCTTCCAGACAAGGAAGAAACCGAAGTATGGCGAAAACTATATGAATTGATGATACAGATTAATGAATTGCAACCATGGACATGGATGTATGAATATAATATTTTTGCAATTAAGGATCCTGGCACCGGTAAAACCGGGTTTGTAAGTATTATGGGTGAGCTTGGCGAGCATATATCTGTAGGAGTTTATATGGGAGAAGAAGGAATTAACGGATTCTGGTCACTTCAGGAAGCCGGCCCAAATATTAAACCCGAAATGTTTCTGGAGATCCCTCAATTACAAGCCTCTTTTGAAGACCGGTCGATGCTTCATCCGAAGGATATGAACATAATCAAACAACTGGGTATGAAATTTCGCGGGAAACAGGCCTGGCCAATGTTCCGGAGCTTCCGGCCCGGTTATTTCCCCTGGTTCCTTGAAGTCTGGGAGAAAGAATTCATGCTTCACATTCTGGAACAGACAATAATCATGGCAAAACGATTTAAAAAAGATCCGGAATTGCTGGAAAAATACAGTGATGATGAATTTCTGATCCGTATCCCTGATACAGAAACAAAAATAATAAACTGGAAAGACTCTGTTATTCGTGTTCCTCCCGAGGCACCTCAAGAGATCCAATATAAAATAAATGCAGGTGATATTGAAAAATTACAGAATCTGCCTTTAAGTGATTTAACATTTGAAGTCGATCTCATTATGTTACCATCTGCTGTTGAAGAGAAAGGTATCAAGCCCTATTTTGCTTATATATTGATGGTAGTTGATAAAAGGAGTGAAATGATTCTTGGCAACGAGATGATGAAACCCGTGCCTTCCTTAAAAGAAATGTGGAGTACCATACCACAGCATTTGGTCAATGCATTGATCCGGTCAGGCAAACGTCCAAAAGAATTGCATGTTCAAACCGAGTTATTGGCCAAGTTACTCGAGCCGATTACATGTGATCTGGGCATAAACTTACAACTGACGGATCGATTGGATGTGCTTGAATTTGCTAAGAAAGAAATTTTAAAATATATGGATAAGAGGTGATGCCTGATCACTGACCACTTCATCCGGAATATGCAACCTACAAATTTGAGGTCGCAAATTGCGACCACAAGTTCAAATTAGGACAGATAAAGTACAAAAATCAGGGCAGATAAAGTACAATAAATCCCGGAGGGATTTCATTATTGTTGGTTGATATTATTAAGTTAAAATCTACCGCGGAGCGGTTGCATTATAAATGTTTGCTCCAGAATGGAGTGGGTAGTTTAGTTCGGAATATGCACATTTATTGGGTAAATCCAAATTATTAATTCCCTGCCTTAAATCCTTTAGGATCAATGATTGGCAAGACTGCATTGTGGAGGTAAGTTCCCCTGAATTGGGAAAACATTATTCCTCGAGTTGTTGATATAGAAATTGAATTTAGGGTAGTTACGAAAACTTCAGGTAAATCAAACATCTTTTCATTTGAAGCTGATTTAAGATCCAGAAGGTTTTCAACTAAATAAACACATGTAGCCTTTAAAAATCCCAGTTTTGTCTTTTTATCCTGGTGAATAATTTCAATAGCCGTATCAACAAAGATTAATTTATTTTCCTGATTAATCCTGTGCTGCAGATTAATATTGTAGTGATATGTTTTTATATCCTTTACAATAGGACCTGGGAAAACTAAATCAACTTCAAGGATTTCTATGTTCTTAATTTGAAAAGGAATTTCCTTTGTATCATTTAACTTGCTCATGCTTTTATATTTGTTGAAAAATATGGTATTAGCTCATCAATATCATTTAATATCATACAATCAGATGACTTTTTATCTGCTTTTTGGCTAACTGTAATATAAAAGTTAGTGACCTGTTCTGATTTATGCACTGTAATACTTATTAATTCGATATTGAGTACTTTTTCAATATCCCATAATGTGTCAGCTGTGAAATTATGTGTTCCACTCAGCCATTTTGTAATTACTGAAGACTTTTTATTTAATGCTTCTGCCAGGTCTTTCTTTTTCCAGCCTTTGGCTTTTATGGCATCGTCTATTCTGGCAGCCAACATCATTTTTTGTTTTGTCCTATTATGTTCTTCCGGACTTAATTCGCTGAGTAAATTTTTAATTAATTCACTTGAATATGACTCAGCTTTCTTACTGTTCTTCTTCATGGTCTATTATTTCTAAGTTTCCTAAAAATTCGGTTCCATCTTCAGAAATTTTAATATCACCGAGTTCCATTTTTCTTTTAATATCTTTAACTACTTGTCTGAGGAAATAATTTTCTTGTTTTAATTTTTTATCTTCCTGCAAAGTATGTGATTGTTTATGACCGCCTCCTCCGAGGATTATTATCAAACAACCATATCTTATGCAATACAACCTTAACGACTTATCTGGTTCATCATACAGTGCACAAATACCATCCCCTGGTTCTCCTTCATATAGTTTAAAATAGGATTCACGTGCACCTGTATGTTTACCTATAACTTTTAAACGATCTAAAATGTCAATTAGTTCACTTTTAAATGAATTTTGGTTTTCTTGAAGAAAGATCTCGAATAGTGTTTTCCCATAATCAGGGAGGTAAATTGAGTAGATGTTTGCTTCATTTCCACTAAGATCAGTCAGTTTTACAATTTTATATTTCATCTACAATTCAATTGGTAAAAATAATAAAATTTACTTATATGTGAAATTATTTTGATTTTTTTACTTTTATTGGTTATTTTTTCTTTTTTGGCATAACTAAAACTTTACAATTCAAAATCAATTGAAGTCTTGATTATCTTCTATTCTATTTATAAAATGTTGAATTGCTTGTATTAATGCTAAAAGTTTTTACAACTTTATATTTCACCCAAGCCAGCGTGTGTTTATGAACACATGCCAAATTTTACCTTATCAAAGACGAGGCGTGATGAAACATGCATTGTAAGTATGCTAACAGAGATTTTTACAATTTTTTACTGCTTTAACTTAAAAATTTTATTATCCATTTATAGATAGATTATATTCTTCTAATATTTCCTTGGTCATTTTCTCTGCGTCATTCCAAGAATGAAGTTTTTGATTAGCATTTAATTCTATTATCTCTCTAAGTTGATTAATATAGTTCCTGTAGTTTTTAACAATACTCTCAACAACCTTTGCATCTTTAGGTATTTTTATTCTAATTACTTTTGGCTTGGCAAGGTATATAGCAAATCTCGCTTTGTCAATGTTGTTGGTAGTAAATATTTCCTTCCCAGATTCATCTTTAACAGTATAATAACCGAGAAAATGCTCCATTTGTAAGGGCTTTCCGTTGTTATAATAAACCTCAAATTCCAAATCGTCATAGTCCTTACCAACTTCCCCAATGGTATAAAACGCTTCCGGAAACAGCTTTAAGGTTTTGCCAATACATTCCTTTATTACAGATTCTTTTACCTGCTGGTAAGAAACCTGAACTTTTT
>JAUWGC010000056.1 GCA_030606625.1 Bacteroidales bacterium
CCAGTCAGGAGGAGAACAAAACCATTGAGTTTGGATTAGATATCACTCCTTTATTGAGTGAGATAGCACCCGGGCAGAATGCAAAATTCTTCCTGCAAATTGATGAAGATGATCCGGTTAATGCAGGAACAGGCGAAATCATATATTATGCGATCATCGACTATTCCAATGGTGTAAATGAGATCCCCTGCCCTCAAACCAATGTGCCTCTCAATGAAAATGATACTACTATATTATCCATTACCGCATCCGTCAATTTTGACAAAGTAACGATCGTCAACAATACGCTGCCGCCTGCGCCGGTTGGAGTACCATATTCATGCCAGATGATCGCTTCCAACGGTGCATCACCATATCGCTGGCATCTTTATAAACATTATGAGGAAACTTCATTTACCGGTACATTCCCGGCAATTACCCAAACACAGTTAACACCTTCCAATAATGTCAGCGGTTTTGTAACACAGCAACTGGACTTTCCCTTTCCCTTCTATGACAGTTCTTATACAAATATTACCGTTCATGTGGATGGATACCTGATGTTCGACGAACAACTGTATCCCTACCCTTATTTCAATGATGACATGGTGTTATTTACAACAACCCGTCATATCTCGCCTTTCATGACTCAGGAATTACGTTTATATTCAAGCCAGGGAGACAAAATATGGTATGATGGAGACCAATACTCTGCAACTTTTCGCTGGAAAGCTTCCCTTGAAGATCAACCTGATAAGGAAGTCAATTTAGCTGTTAAACTTTATCCTTCAGGTGTGATCGAGTACTATTACGGAAACATTAATGTTGTTGATAATTTATTCTGGATTCCCGGCCTATCTGACGGTAATGATGAAAACTATCAGTTTGTGAGTCTTTATAACGACACCCTGCCGTTTCCCAATCAGGTCATCAGGTTGTATCCTTATGATTACCCTTCTGAAATGTCCCTTTCAGAGGAAGGAGTTTACAGTGGAACACCTCAACAAGCTTATAATGGTGTAGATATAACATTCCGGGTTACTGATAACAACTTCATATATAATTATAAAACATTACCATTCTCATCAAGCGGGATAGTCATCGAAGATTCGATCATTTCAGGTAATGATAATATCCTGGAATACGGGGAAACAGCTTATTTAAGTGTTGCCCTAACCAACATAGAAGAAAACCCGATCAGTGATGCCACGATGACCATATCGAGTACAGACTCACTGATCATCATAACCGATAGTGTGGAATATCTGGGCACCTTGCCGGTAGGGCAAACAATGCCGTTCATTAATGCATTCTCTTTTGACATCCTGCCCAATATCCCCAATGCCTACCCAATAACACTGGAAACATCCATTACCGGAAACAGGCAAACCTGGATAAGCAATTTATTCTACATAGCATATGCACCCGACCTGGGAATCAGTGAGGTCATCATTGAAGACGGTGTGAACGGACGCCTGGACCCCGGGGAAACAACCGATATTCATGTCCTGATCCAGAATGCCGGAGGGGCAACTGCCAGCAATATTAACACAACACTTTCATCTGTTGATCCCTTGATTACTATTAATGTTTATCAGGATACTATTGATTTGCTTGAACCTTATTCAATTCAAACAGCGGTTTTTAATGTCACTGTTTCAGAAGATGCTAACATCGGACACATCATAGATTTTGACCTTGATATGGTTGCTGACCTCGGATATACAGCACAAGATCAATTCTCACTTATGGTAGGATTAACTGTGGAGGATTTCGAAACAGGTGATTTTTCATCATTTTGCTGGGGATTTGATGGTGATAAAGACTGGATGATCAATGACATCTTTCCTTATGAAGGGATTTTCTGTGCCAAATCAGGTAACATCAGTCATAACCAGGAATCCTCACTTATCATCGACCTGAACGTTCTGGAAAACGGAGAGATCGGTTTTTTCAAGAAAGTTTCTTGTGAAGACGATCAAAATAACGATGACTACGATTATCTGGCATTTTATATCGATGGTTATGAGATGGGACGCTGGGATGGTCAAATTGACTGGTCCCAGGAAACATTCCCGATAACAACCGGTTTCCACAGAGTTGAATGGAATTATCATAAAGATCAATCTGTGAGTACTGCTTTTGATTGTATGTGGCTTGATTTTATTTCCCTGCCTTCATGTACAGATGCTATTCCCCAACTGATCTTCAATCTTGACAGCATCAGCAAGGCCATGAAGCCAGATAAAACCGATATTGATACTCTTATCATGACCAATGCAGGGGATGGAGATATCAAATATGGGATCTGGATATCAGCCATTCCGGGCAACATATCCGGAAATGGCAACCGTAGTGTGCTCGGATCATACCTTGAATGTGATCTGGAAGCAATCAATTCAGGAGAATCATACATTTTAAACCTTACTGTTTACAATGCCAGTGACGACAATGAATGGATCAGGGATATAAATATAGACTTCCCTGATGGAATGGAGGTTGACACGGCAACTAATTTCACCGGTGGGTCACTGGGTGACCTAGTTTATGACGGAACCACAGGATATGGTGTATCAGTCAACTGGCATGGGGAAGACCCTAACGGGTGGGGTGTTATCAAAGGTGGTGAAACAGCAATTGCACAAGTAACTATCTTCCTCGATCCGGATTATCAGGATAATGCGATCCTGAGCTTTGAAGTGATCGGAGATATTTATGGAAATGAACCGCATATAATTACAGGAGACGTACAAATTATTAACCTTGGCCCCGAACTGGAATGGATAAGCATCGATTCAACAAACGGGGCCATCACTGCTCAAACAAGCCTGGATAACCTGATCCATTTCAACACGGAAGGAATGGATGATGGCGAATATGTATGTGAGATCATCATCAATGAGCAATTCCAAAGACAAACTATTATTCCGGTGTTTCTCATCGTCGATCAATACCTAAGTATTTCTGCATTGAGTTTGGATGAATCCGGATTTTTAAAAGCATTTCCCAATCCGTTCATGACCAGAAGCAAAATCATGTTCGACATTCCAGTATCAGGATATCTTAGCCTCTGTGTTCACGACCTGAAAGGTAAGCTCATCAGGACACTGATCGATAACAGTTATCATTCAACAGGCCAGTACCAGCTAATGTGGGATGGTAAAGATAATAACGGAACAGACCTGCCTGATGGGATATACCTTGTAACACTGCGTACTGAAAAAAGAACAATTGTTAAAAAACTTATCAAGCTCAAATAAACTCTGCCAGCATTGAAAAAAAAGTCTCTGATCCTGTTTTTATTATTGATACTTCAGATAGACCATTTGATGTCGCAGGATACTTTTTTACTTTCCGGGAAACCTGTTTCAATCCATGATTGTCAAAATCAAATTCAGTTAACAAGATCAGATTCGGTCTGCCTGATGAATCTCCCCAGGCTTGAGTATCCATCAGATTATATTCCTTCTGATTTACCGCCATATATAAATAACGCCGAATTTCCTTATTTCAGGGGAATTCTTGAACAGGTTGGTAACGAATGCGGGCAAATAGCTGCCATAGCCCTCACTTTCACCTATGAAATTGACCGTGCCAGGGAATTACCGGCAGATTCCCCGGAAAACCAGTATCCAACCCATTTTACATATAATTTTGGGACAAGTGGATACGGATGGACAGGCGTGAGTTATTTTCATTGTTTCGAGATCATCAGGACAAATGGTATTCCCAATGTAGCAGATTATGGTGGTTTGTCATTCGGGGGAAACTCCCGCTGGATGACCGGTTATGACAAATACTATAACGGAATGCACAACCGGATTGAACAGGTTTGCCAAATAGAGGCCAGAACTCCGGAAGGGCTTGATATACTGAAACACTGGCTCTATGATCACCTGGAAGGTTCTGAAACAGGCGGCATGGGATGTTTTTACGCCTGCAGCCCATGGAATATCAAAACCCTTCCGGAGGGTACACCGGAAGCAGGAAAACATGTAATCGCCGATTGGGGTGGCCCTCCTACCCATGCCATGGCTATCGTTGGTTATAATGATTCCATCAGATATGATTACAACTCTGACGGGATATATACCAATGATATGGATATCAATGGGGATGGAAAAATCAATATGAAAGACTGGGAGATCGGTGGGCTTTTGTTTGCCGATGGATACTTTGGCGGTACCAGCTTTGCCGATAGCGGATTTTGTTATATGATGTATAAGACTCTGGCCGACGAACTGGAAGACGGAGGGATCTGGAACCACGCTATCCATGTTGCAAAAGTTAAGGAACCTTATGCTCCTTTATTGACTATGAAAATTACCCTGAAGCATACATCAAGAGAAAAAATCAAGGTTATTACCGGTATATCACAGGATACCAGTTTGACCATACCACAATATACGCTGAGTTTTCCTATTTTCAACTTCCATGGTGGCAATCAGTACATGCAAGGCGGAAATACATACGAAGAAAACAAAACCATTGAATTTGGACTTGATGTAACTCCTCTTTTAAGTTATGTTGATATTGGAGTACCTGCAAAGTTCTTTTTGCAAGTGATGGAAAATGATCCGTGGAATCAAAGTAGTGGTAAGATCATACAGTATTCACTCATGGATCTTACCAGTGGTATTCAGGAGATGTCATGTGAAACCTGTCCTTTACAACTTGTCAATAATGGAATGACTACCGTTTCTGTGAAACACATTCCCAATCTGAATAAAGTAAGGATATTGGATGAAAGCTTACCTGTGTCTATCATCCAGGAACCCTATCAACACCAGATGACGGCTGAAGGAGGTATTCCTCCATACAAATGGAGTAAAAAAATCCCATATGAGCAGGAGCTATTGCTGCAGAATTTCCCGGAAATCAACCAACAAAAACTAACCCCAAATGATCTTGAAAATGGCTTTGCTATTCAGCCACTGGAATTTTCATTTCCTTTTTATGCAACGAACTATGATACTGTTTTAGTTCACACTGATGGTTTCATCATGTTTGATGATCATGATTATCCATGGCCATATATATATGACCACGCACTAATGCTAAGGAGTATCAATACTATTTCCCCGTTAATGAGGCAATACCTGATGATTGTCCCTGAGAACGGTGATGGCATCTGGTATGAGGGAAATGAATCTTATGCTGCATTCAGGTGGAAGGAAACCTGTGAAAAACCCCTAATCAATGATGTGGAATTTGCAATGATACTTTATCCTTCAGGACAGGTTGAGTTTTATTATCATAATGAGTACTACCTTGGACAAGTTCCGTGGGCTGCAGGAATATCCAAAGGCGACATGGTAAATTACTATATTGTTGATGTTAATCAATTGGTCACGGCAAAAGAGGAATTAAAGGTTGTTTTTAACCCGGTTGTTTATCCTTATGAATTGTTTCTGAGCGAAACCGGTTTACTTTCGGGTACTCCCGAAAATTACTACCAATCGGCAAACATGGAATTTATTGTTACAGACCGGCAAAACATTTCGGGGTATAAGATACTTCCATTTTTCAGCAGTATGTATGGCATCCAGTATCCCGGTCATGACCCGGTTACAGTTCTCACCCAAAATAACCCGAACCCTTTCAAAGACATTACATTTATCGAATTCAACCTGGACAATTCATTAAATGTTACTCTTGAAATACTTGATATTAAGGGAAGAATAATCACAACTCTGATAAATTCATATTTAAACCAGGGTTCATATGATATCTGCTGGGATGGGAATGATTCAAACGGTAACAGGTGTCCACAGGGAATATATTTATACAGGCTAAGAACCGGAAGCTCTGTATTTACCAGAAAGATGATACTTGTAGATTAGAAGATTTATTTGTTATTGATTATTTGTTGATTGTTTTCTACACCTATCTGCCAACTGTCGACTGTCGACTCTTAATAATTCCCCTTAAGGTTTATACATTTTAATTATAAATGTAAATTTGTGCACTTCTAAACAAGTTCACGAACTGAAATAATACTTTAATGATGGATCAAGAACAGAAAAAGGAAATCTTACATGCCGCCAGAATGTGGGCAGAAGCTATTCAATCACGGATAGTTGATCAGATACTTGAGTTGTATGATGAAAAAGCAGTTTTATGGGGAACATTATCCGATGTTCGCCGGGATACACCCGACAATATTCGGGAGTACTTCAATAAGTTCGTTACCCATGAAGGCATCAAGGTGGATTTTACAGATAATTACATCCGTATTTACGAAGATATTGCCATCAATACAGGTTATTATACTTTTTCCTGGAAAGAAGAAAACAATAAGGTAGTAATTCCTGCCAGATTTACATTTACCTACAATAAAAAAGGCAATCAATGGTATATCATTGACCATCATTCCTCTCTTGTTCCCAAAATTTCAGGACGAGATAATAAAACAATAAATAACAACGAATAACTATGAATAACTGTTTCAATACCTTTATAAGATATAGATAATTAACGGGCACATGGTTTTCAGCAGCAGTTTATTTCTTTTGTTTTTCTTTCCCGCATTCCTCATCATATACTTCCTGATAGGGAAAAAAATGAAGAATATTTTTGCTTTGCTTGCCAGTATTTTCTTTTATTCCTGGGGTGCACCAACTTTCATATTTATCGTTTTAGGTTCAATCATCATTGACTTTTATATTGTCAAGTTCCTCAATGAATCTACAGGCAGAAACAAGAAAATCCTGCTGGTTTTGTCCATAATCCTTAATGTCGGTTTGTTAGCATATTTCAAATATGCCAATTTCTTCATAGAAAACCTGAATGTTTTTCTGTATCAGACCGGGTTTACCCAAGTAGGATGGACACGGGTTGCTTTACCTATAGGCATTTCATTTTTCACATTTCAAAAACTGACTTATTCGATAGATGTTTACCGCAATGTTAATGTTCCGTTAAAGAAAATCACCGATTACGCCCTGTATATTCTCATGTTTCCACAGTTGATCGCCGGGCCGATTGTTCGTTACAACGAAATCGCTGATCAGCTTGTGGACCGGTCGGCCAATGAAAATATTAACAACCGGTTAACGGGTTTTTTTCGTTTTGTGATCGGGCTGTCAAAAAAAGTGCTGATCGCCAATGTACTGGGAGAGGTAGTAGATCAAATATTCGAACTCCCGCCCCACGAACTTTCAACTTATCTGGCGTGGATGGGAGTTATTGCTTATGCTTTCCAGATATATTTTGATTTTTCAGGTTATTCCGATATGGCCATCGGTATCGGACGAATGATCGGGTTCAGGTTCCCGGAAAACTTTAACAATCCTTATATATCTAAAAATATAACAGAATTCTGGCACAGGTGGCATATCACCCTGGGAAGATGGATGCGCGACTACCTGTATATTCCTTTGGGTGGCAACAGAGTTCCAAAAGCCAGGATGTATTTTAACCTGTGGGTGGTGTTCCTGATCTGCGGCTTCTGGCACGGCGCGGCATGGAATTTTGTGTTCTGGGGCGTCTTTCATGGTATTTTCCTTATCGCCGACAAGGTATTCCTCCTGAAATTTTATAAAACTATCGGTAAAATACCAAGCATTATCATTACCTTCTTCATTGTATTGATAGGATGGGTATTTTTCAGGGCAGATAACATCTCTATCGCCTGGCTTTACCTGGAACGAATGTTTACTTTTGAACCTACACAAAGTTCCGTTTACCTGGATTTGAAATTCTTTGTAATACTGGGTATTGCAACTTTCTTTTCTTTCTGGGGAGGATTTCAGGCAATTGAAAAATGGCAGAAAAAACTATTTAACACTGAACAACGAAATATCACAATTTATGGAATGTTTGTTTTTTCAGTGATCTTTCTGATACTCTGCGTTGCATCAATTACATCAACAGGGTTTAACCCATTTATTTATTTCAGGTTTTAGCATGGATAAAAAGATAAAATACATACTATTCTCCATAATATTGCTGCTGCTGGTTCTACCGGCAATACAAAACCAGTTACATCTCTTTTCCATAAAACCTCTTAAAGGAGATTTTGTACCTGCACCAAAACCGGAACTTAACGCTAATAACTGGTTTAACGGTGAATACCAGGCAAAATATAATGATTTTCTGGAGCAGCATATTGGCTTCCGGAGTTCCCTGGTCAGGTTGAACAATCAGATCGATTTTTCATTATTCAAAAAGCCCAATGCCGAAGGAATTGTTATAGGTAAAGAAAGACATATGTATGAAGCAGATTATATCAGGGCATATTTGGGAAATGATTTTGTTGGAAAAAGCATAATCGATAAAAAGTTAGGGCGATTTAAATTCCTTCAGCAACACCTTAAGGATGAATACGACATTGATCTTATCCTTGTATTCGAACCAGGTAAAGCTTCCTTTTACCCTGAATACATACCTGATCACTATAATATCTCCGGTAAAACCATTACTAATTATGAGTATTACACCCAAAAAGCAGACGAACTTGATATCAGGCATATAGATTTTAACAAATATTACAAGACATTGAAAAATACCGCCCGATATCCGATATATACCAAAAATGGAGTTCACTGGAGCATTTACGGGATGACATTTGCTGCAGATTCTATCATTAATTACATTGAATACATCAGACAAATCGATATGCCTGAAATGTATCTGGATAGATGGGAGTTATCTGTGATTCCCCGCCGGACTGACAATGATGTGAGCAAAACCATGAACCTTTTCTGGGAACCACCCCTTGATACAATGGCATATCCTGTATACAGTTATGAGGTAAATGAAAAAAAAGACCGTCCCATGGTCCTTGTTATTGGTGACAGTTTCTACTGGAACATATACAATACAGGGCTTCCCAAAAATCTGTTCGGAAATGAAGCATTCTGGTATTTTTACAGCAAGGTATACCCTGACAATTATATCAAACCTGTTAGTGTCGGAGACCTGGATATAAAGTCTGAAATAGAAAAACAGGATGTTATATTTTTAATGGTCACCGAAAGGTTCATGTACATCTTTGACTGGGGATTTACAGACGACCTGTACGAACTGTATGCTCCCACTTCTCTTTGGGATAAACTATATCGCATCCGGATAGGCATCACAAAAGATAATGAATGGTTCAACCATGTCATTAATAAAGCCAGAAGCAGAGGTTTGAGCCTTGAAGAAATGATGTATCTCGATGCTAAATATATGATGATGATGAATGATCTGGATAATTATCTGGCCTTGTTTGGACCTGAATATTTTGAAGAAAAGATCAAAAGCGATCCGAATTGGTATAATTCAATTAAAGAAAAGGCTGCGGAACAAAAAGTCACCGTTGAAGAAATGCTTAGGCGAAATGCAGATTATTTATTCAGGAAAAACCATCCCGGGGTTTTTGAAAAATATTATGCAATAAAGCAGATTGAAAATAATATCAGGGCCGATAGTGCATTATTTGGCCACATTAAGGAGAAAGCAGAAAATTTCCGTTTGACCATTGATGAGATGATCCGCTGCGATGCTGAATTTGCTTATGAAAAAAGAAATAGTGACCAGTGATTAGTGATTAGTGATTAGTGATCAGTGACCAGTTTGGTTATTGAAAATCAATATGAATTCTTTTCAATCCTTAGAAATGTGAAAAAATTTGCATGAACGAAAAAATAATTTTAAAAATTCGTCCAACCGGGGGAAAAACAATATAAATACGCTTTTTATCTGCATATGAGGTTAATACAGCAATATAATCTTGTTTTTTTAATGAGTATTATTAAAAATATCAGGACAATCCGGTAAAATTTTATAAAGCAATTAAAAGAATGTATACATTTATGCTAAAAAAAAATTATATTTGTATTTCACCCTAATGAGTAATCTAATTATTAACCAAATTATTAACCAAAACTTTTTACCATGAAAAAATTTACAGTTGCATTGCTGATGATATTTTTATCATCAGTTTTTCTGTTCACACAGAGCAGTTTAGCACAAAACATCCTTGCTGTTGACCGTGACGGTAGTGCGTGGACCACTGATTTTACCGATTGCTGGCCCTATTACCAGGCAGCCCTGGATGCAAACAGTTACACTTACACTTATTACGAAGTGACTGACGGGGCATTCGATGGTCCCGACCTTACCACTATGCAAGAGCATGACATCATCATCTGGTTTACCGGAGAGGTATGGTCAAACGGTCAAACCATGACAGCGAATGATGAAACAAATCTTGCTGCCTTTCTTGACGGTGGCGGATCTCTCTTCCTCTCGGCACAGGATTACCTGTGGGATAAATACCCCAGTGCCGGGAATTTCTCACCCGGAGAATTTCCATATGATTATCTGGGGTTGAGAACTGTTGTTCAAGACAACTGGGTTATTGCATCACCTGCGCTAGGAACAGCCAGCGGAGTTGCCGGCTCTCTTGCCGAAGGTTTTGAATTCGATTTGCAGGACATTTTCACAACGGCCAGGGAAGGCCTGTTTATCGATGAAATTACCGATCATGTAGGCCTCGACATGTTAGAGCTCACAGTACCTACACCTACAGGAATCTGCGCAGTTCAGTATGAATTACGCAGCTTCAAATCAGTATTTACAGCTGCCTCCTTTGCTGCTATTGTTGATCCTGCAGATCAGGTAGATTTTCTTGCTGCTATCGTGGACTACTTTACCGGCGTAGCAGCGTGCTTCCCCTATTTCGATGATTTCGAATCCTATACTCCGATACCAGGATACCTGGCACTTTTATCACCTTGCTGGGATACCTGGAGTCATGCACCCGGTACTGGTGAAGATGCTTTCATTGTCGATGATAATCCATATAGTGGATTGTACTCTGTAAAGGTTGAAGGCACGACCACCGACCTGATTTTCGGAATGGGCGACAAAACGGTAGGTGCTTATGAAATAAGCATGTACATGTATGTTGAAACCGGTTATGGAGCATATTTTAACTTACTGCATGAATTCACGGCCGAAAGGACGGAATGGGCGATGGAATCCTACTTCGCTTCTGACGGTACGGGTTATATCCATGCAGGTGGGACTAATGCTGCTACATTTACATATCCTCCCGCAACATGGTTCCAGGTGAAGACCATTGTTGACCTGGATGCCGACTGGGCTGAATATTACGTGGATGGAGTATTTGTCCATGAATGGCAATGGAGCCTTCAATCCGGAGGATCACCAGGCCTTAACCAATTAGGTGCAATGGATATTTTTGCTGCCGCTCCTCCTGGAGATGATGTCCTCTGGTTTTTCGATGATGTTAATTACGATGTATACGTCTCATGTGACCCGTATTTTGATGATATTGAAACATATATTGCAGGCGATTACTTTGCTTTACAGGCAACCTGCTGGACCACATGGAGCGGAACCCCGGGTACAGCCGAAGATGCCTTTGTTACTACTGACCAGGCATACAGCGGAGTAAATTCTGTTTTTATTGAAGGATCATCTACTGACCTTGTTTTACCTTTCGGCGACAAAACTGAAGGCAAATATGAAGTAAGTATGTACATGTACATTGAACCCGGTTACGGTGCATATTATAACTTGTTGCATGAATTCACGGGTGACAGGACAGAATGGGCATTAGAAGCTTTCTTCGCTTCTGACGGTACGGGTTATATCAATGCAGGCGGATCTCATTCGGCAGATTTCTTTTACACACCAGGAGAATGGTTCATGGTTAAGACTATTGTTGATCTCGATGAAGACTTTGCTGAATATTTTGTAGCTGACACACTGGTACATGAATGGCAGTGGAGCCTTGAAGCCGGAGGATCACAAGGTCTGAACCAACTTGGTGCAATGGATATTTTTGCTCATGCCCCGACGGGTGATTCACCGATGTGGTACTTTGATGATGTCAATTACATGCCTATTATACCACCTCCAATATGTGAAGGCTTTGATGATCTGACTGTGGGTGGTTATGCCGCAGAACAACTTGGTGGTTTATGGACTACCTGGAGCAATGCTCCCGGCACAGCAGAAGATGCAATAGTTGTTGATGTGGTCTCCTTAAGCCCGAATAACTCCATCATTATTGAAGGTACAACAGACCTTGTTAAACTATTTGCAGATGAAAACCTTGAAACAGGCAAATATGTTGCCTCACTGAATTTGTATGTGGCTGATGGATTCTGCGGATATTTTAACCTTCAGAAGGATGTTATTCCAGGTACTGAATGGGGCTTCCAGGTAATGTACGATGTTGATGGTGTTGCTACCGTAGATGCAGGTGGTGCAGGAGCAGCAACCTTCAACTTTAACTTTGATGAGTGGGTTTTCAATGAATTGATAGTTGACCTTAACAATGATTGGGCTGAATATTATGTTAACGGTACATTAATCGTTGAATGGCAGTGGACTCTCGGTACATTTGGAAATCCTGGTGCGTTAACACTAGGTGGATTTAATATCTATGCATGGGCTTCTTCAGGTAATTCTCCAAAGGCTTATGTCGATAATGTTTGCTTTGAAGAAGTTTCAGCTGCAGAATGTGAATACTTTGACGATCTGACCGTTGGTGGTTATGCAGCCCTTCAGTTAGGTGGCCTTTGGACTACATGGAGCAATGCTCCTGGCACAGCAGAAGATGCAATAGTTGTTGATAGTATATCATTAAGCCCAAATAACTCCATCATTATTGAAGGTTCAACAGACCTCATTAAACTATTTGCAAATGAAAATCTTGAAGCAGGAAAATACAGTACTACACTGAATTTATATGTGGCTGATGGATTCTGCGGATATTTTAATCTTCAAAAAGATGTAGTTCCAGGTACTGAATGGGGTTTCCAGGTAATGTTCGATGTCGATAGTGTTGCTACCGTCGATGCAGGCGGCGCAGCGGCGGCCACATTTAACTACAATCCGAATGAATGGATTTTCAACGAACTTATTGTTGACCTTAACAATGACTGGGCTGAATATTATGTTAACGGTACATTAATCGTTGAATGGCAGTGGACTCTGGGTACATTTGGTAATCCGGGCGCACTGACATTGGGTAGCTATAATATCTATGCATGGGCTTCTTCAGGTAATTCACCAAAAGCTTTTTTTGATAATATTTGCTTCGAAGTGCTGGTACCAATTGGAACAGAAGAACCTATTGCACAGGAATCAGCTTCTTCTATAACCATCTATCCGAATCCTGCAAGGGATTATATCAATGTTATATCAAGTGATAATATTATTGAAGTCAGGATATTCAATAATATAGGACAGTTGATATACAGCCAAAATGTTGACAATAACAACTTCAAGATCAATACATCTAATTATCACACCGGTATGTATATCATCCAGGTGAGAACAACAGAGGGTGTTGAAGTGAATAAGGTGATCATTGAATAAGAGATTCTTGTCAACTAAGGCAATAAAGTAGACCCTTATAAACTCATCAGAAAAGCCTGAGACTTCTTTGTGAGAATCAGGCTTTTTAATATATTATTAATGCCTGTCCGGATATCAATCTGGACAGGCATTAATCTGTTAATCAGATATTATATATCTTTTATCTGTCTTTCTTCGATAAATTTTACTACCTTTGTATATTGATTATTGGATTTATTTTACAGTTAATCTGTCCGGGATCATTCATTAGATTGAGAATGATGAATTAAATAATGGTATAGATAAAACTAATTATTGCAGATCAACGTTGTACTAATGGAGGTAAGATTTACTGAAAGCTTTTTGATAGACATAAAGTGATATGGAATGAAAAAAACGGTGAAAAAAATGATCAATTCTATCATTATCGGGACAGGAAGTTATATTCCAATGAAAACAGTTTATAACAAAGATTTTTTAAATAACGAGTTCTATGATCGGGATGGAATAAAAATCGATAAGTCAAATGAAGAAATCATTGAAAGGTTTAAACAAATAACAAGTATTCAGGAAAGAAGATATGTGACAGATGACCTTGTTGCATCAGACATTGGTTTTTATGCAGCTAAGGATGCTTTGGACTCATCAGACACTGACAAAGAAAGTATTGATTATATAATTGTAGGCCATAACTTTGGAGATGTGAGGGCAGATAATAAAAGATCCGATTTTGTTCCAAGCCTTGCAGCAAGAATAAAACATAAATTAAAAATAAATAATCCAAAAACAGTTGCTTACGATCTGCCTTTTGGTTGTCCGGCATGGTTGCAGGGATTAATACAGGCCGATTATTATCTTAAGTCTGGTGATGCAAAAAAAGTTCTGGTAATAGGAACTGAAACGCTTTCAAGAATTTCCGACCCTCATGACCGGGATAGCATGATATATGCTGATGGAGCAGGTGCTACTATCATTGAAGCAAAAAAAGGTTTTAAACCTAAAGGTATATTATCCCACAATTCGAGATCTGATACGACAAACCAAACCTTTATGTTACGGGTAGGTAAATCAAATAATCCTGATTATAAAGGCAGTGAACTGTTTCTTAAAATGGACGGTCACAAGTTGTATGAATATGCTCTCAAAACTGTTCCTCAAACAATAAAGGATTGTATTGATAAGGCAATATTATCTATTAAAGATATCAGCAAAGTACTGATTCACCAAGCTAATGGTAAAATGGATGATGCAATATTGAAACGTTTATATAGTTTATTCAATATTAAGGAAGTGCCGGTAAATATAATGCCTATGACCATTTCCTGGCTTGGAAACAGTTCGGTGGCAACCTTGCCCACCTTGATTGATCTGTTACTGAAAAGAAAAATCAGCGGATACCGTTTGAAACGGGGAGATGTCATTGTGTTTGCTTCAGTAGGAGCCGGTATGAATATTAACTCACTGGCTTACAGAATACCGTAATGTGAATTTTTAAGTTTTTCCTATCTCATTCACATGGCTTCCGCCATGTGTCACAAATAGTCCTCACCCAAAGGTGCTAAAACTTGCAACTCAATTATTTACGATGTGAATTTTATACGTTGAACGACACGTATCAGGTCAGGAATTCTGAAATTTTATTTTGATTATATCTAAAAAAAGCGTATATTTGCTGTAACCCAAGTCTTTTATGAAAAAATACCTTCGAAAACTATTACTGAGTTCCTTCTTCCTGGCATTGATAATATCT
>JAUWGC010000135.1 GCA_030606625.1 Bacteroidales bacterium
CGCTCTTGCCAGATTGGTGGTTGAATTCGCCCCCGAATTACATGTTTTGGGCGTCAATGTGGCGCCATGGTCCAATCAAGGTGGAAAGCCAGCTTTTATCGACCTTGATAATAACATGTATGATGCCACGACTGACAATTATTCAACCATTAATACAACCGGAGATTTTAATTTTAATTATACATTTTTCAAGTTAGAAGTACATCAAATAACCGATTCGGCTTTTATCAGGGTAGTTCATAACTGGGTCCCACCTGACAGCCTGAAAAACCCTGTTCCTGATTTAAGGCTCTCTGACTATCGGTATTGGAAAATTGATGGTATTTTTCCGGATGATTTTATAGCTACCGGTCGATTCCATTACAGTACAAGCGGATACCTTGATAACACATTAATTACCAGTTCAACTGACTCCGTAGTCATTCTTTACAGGCCAACAACGGCACATGACTGGCAAACAATAAATTTCTCGCAACTTGGCCCATGGAATATTGGCTATTTATATGTCGATACCCTGAAAATGGGCGAGTATACTTTAGCGGTATGGGATACACAGGTGGGAACCTACGATGACCAACAAGGTATGGAAACTACAGGGCATCCTCTTAAAATTTCCCCGAATCCTTCGAACGGCCAATTAAACATTGTTTACCAGGTTAGGGAGGAAGCTCAGATCAAGGTGTTAGACATGCAGGGTAAACTTTTGGACCAAATTCCCATAAGAACCGGACAAGGTCAAATAACATGGGATGCGGGGGAACTACCCGGGGGAACATACTTTATATTTATTCAAGCCCTTAATAATAAAATCATTGCCAGTGAAAAGGTGCTGATTGCAAAATAACCCATTGATTATCTGTATTTTACCTCACTTGTTCATAAATATTCATAACTCATACACTATATGAACTTGATTTTGAGTTCATCACTACTATATTTACATCCGTTTATTAAATGGTATTGATTTCCAGGTAAAACCTATATCCCTTAAAACGCGGTAATACCCCGCGGTTAAACTGCATGATATCAAAAAATTCTACGATATGTGGCCGAGGTTAGCAATCATATTTTTATTGGTTTTTGTTGTTACCTGCAACAGTCCTTTACAAAACGAAACCAGTCAACATATTAAGAGTAAAGAAGTTAAACTGCCGGACGAGGCAACCCTGAAAAGAAAAGCTGAATGGATTGACAGTATATTTACAAGACTTGCACGTTATCATTGGTTCAACGGGGCTATCATTTATGGCGAAAAAGGACATGTGATCTACAAAAAAGCCTTTGGTTTCAGCAACTTCAGAACAAAAGACACACTTACCATAAAATCTGCATTCCAACTTGCTTCAATTTCCAAGATGATTACTGCCATGGCGGTAATGATATTGAAGGAAGAAGGTAAATTAAGGTATGAAAATACAATTGGATTGTATTTCCCTGAGTTTCCATACCCTGATATAACTATTAAACAGTTATTGACCCACAGGTCCGGACTTTCCAGATATATGTCCCTGTCTCATAACAAATGGAGCAATAAGAATATCCCACTTTCAAACGACGATGTGATTGATCTTTTCATAAGATATAAGCCCAATTCTTATTTCAGGGCTGATAATGGTTTCCATTATTGTAATACCAATTATGTGATGTTGGCTGCAATCGTTGAAAAAATTGCGGATATGCCTTTCGATGAATTTGTCAATGAAAAGATTTTTGATCCGTTAGGCATGGATGATTCTTTTGTATACAACTTGAGGGATGATTCCATTGTTCCGGGGTATATCCCAAAAGGCGTAACAGGACACCGTTATTATAAATGGAGACTGATCAGGCAAAAGAATGATTACCTGAATGGAGTGATGGGTGATAAAGGTGTTTATACCAGTATTGAAGATATCTTCAAATTTGACAATGCATTGAATGATTTATTCCTCGTTGGTGATTCCACTTTGCGTGAAGCTTTTTCTCCGGGTAGTCCGGATTACTGGAAAAAAGATAATAATTACGGGTTCGGCTGGCGTATCAAGAATACAGAGGATAGCACTGTATATCACTTTGGCTGGTGGAAAGGCTTCAGGGCATATTACATTCGCGACATGAAGCAACAGAAGACCATTATAGCTCTTTGTAATAAAGATAAGGGGCCGGCATCAAGCATACTGTGGAAAATCATAAGAGATACCACTCATGTTGTAAGATTCAATAACTTTCTTATATCTGAGCTGGTTTTGGAAGATCTGATCGAATAAATTATTACTATTCACTGATTACTAATTTAAAACCAATACCGTGGATATTTAGAAGTTCTACGGCAGGTTCTTCTTTTAAATATTTTCTCAGCTTTGTAATATAGACATCCATGCTCCGGGCATTGAAATAACTGTCATCATACCATATTCTATTTAATGCCGTGCTTCGCTCGACCACTTCATTGGCATTCTTCACCAGTAATTTCAGTAATGCTGCCTCTTTAGATGTCAGCTTGATCTGCTTTTTCCCGGAAGTCAGTATATGGTGATTAAAATCAAATTTGAGGTTGCCGATCTGATAAATATTATCCTTCGTGCCTGATCCGGAGATTTCTTTAACTCTCCGCAAAATAGCCCTTATCCGCATTAGCAATTCTTCCATGTTGAAAGGCTTTGTTATGTAATCGTCGGCACCGATTTCAAATCCTTTCAGCTTATCTTCCTGTAATGACTTCGCTGTTAGAAATAAAATAGGTATTTTTTTATCAATATTCCGTATTTCCCTGGCAAGTGTAAATCCGTCTTTGACAGGCATCATCACATCAATGATACAAAAATCAAATTCCATTTTTGTATAGATATCAAATGCTTCCTGTCCATTCACACATAAAGTTGTTGGAAATCCCTTGGCCTCGAGGTATGCTTTCAGGATCGTACTCAGGTTTTTGTCATCTTCGGCAAGCAATATCCTTACCTTATCATTATCTGTCATGCCTAATGTTTTGATTTATACGGTAAAAATACATCAAATTTTGTTCCCTTTTTTAGCTCACTTTCTAATTTTATGTTACCGCCGTGCATGTCAACGATGGCTTTAACATAACTCAACCCCAAGCCAAAACCTTTGAAGTCATGAACATCACCGGCAGGTACTCTGAACAATTTTTCGAAAATCTTTTTCTGATTGGATTTGCTGATGCCTATTCCATTATCCTCAATACTAATAACAATTCCGTTTTTGTCATTATGCGTTGATACATTGATCAGTGGTTTTTGAGGGGAATATTTATTGGCATTATCCAAAATGTTATTGATAATATTTATGATGTGGATCTTATCAGCATAGATAATGCTGGGTTTTGCCTTAAATGCTGTAATGATCTTGCCATCCTTGATTTCTATCTGTATCCCGATCTTTTTGACCACATCCATAATAACTTCGTGCAGATCAAAATAATCTTTTTTCAAAGCCTCTTGCCCTCTGTCCAATATGGCTGATTGCAGTATTTTTCTGCCATAGTACTCAACCTTGCATTTTCCTCATTGATGATGTTAATATAATTCCTGTATATGTCGTCTGACTTGGCGATGTCCTTATCGCTTAATGCCTGGCATGCTAATGAAATGGTTGATATCGGAGTTTTGAACTCATGGGTCATGTTATTGATGAAATCATTTTTCATCTCCGACAATTTTTTCTGTCTTATAATAGTAAAAATGGTATAGCTGAATGACAGGATGATAATAATGATCATGATAATGGAGATTAAAAGCATTCCCCACATTTTGCTGATCAGGTACATTCTTTCATTAGGGAAATATATTACCAGATAATCCGGTTTGGAAGTCATATCCCTTGGGAAAAGAGTAAAGGCATAACCCATTTCAAGTAAAGTTTCGGGATTGCTGTTGGATCTTATCATCACCATTTTATTACGGGACGAGCTGAATACTCCAAATTCATAAAAGGTTGTGATACTTTTTTTATGCAACTCGTCCGAAATCAGCGAATCCAACACCATTCGGTTTATCGAATCCCTGACATGGCATGTTCTTGATCTCATGGATAATTCATCGATCTTTTTCCGGATATGGTGTTTCATCTCAATTTTTTCCAGTCGGAAGATAACAATGGATGCAGCCTCATTAACGCTACGTGTGAAATTAGCTTGCCTGACAGTAATGGCATTTTTTATCCAATAAACCTGGATCACCATTAAACCAATTAACGCCACAGACATCAAAACAATGATGAATATGATAATTTTACGATTCATATTGCAAATTTACCGCTTGAGAATGAGAAAAAATAGCGTTTAACATTTTTTAACGTTCATTAACCTTCATTAACAGCTTTGGCATAATTTCTGATGTACTTTTGTTACGTACGTTCTTTATTTCTTCGTACCAATAATTTCATGTTAGTTTTTCATTGTGCATTTTGATTCATGAATTTTGGTTTTTGGTTTAACAGTGCGGTTTTGATAGCTGCACTGTTTTTTTTTATATATATAACTGATAATTTTTATATTCGTATTTTCCTACATAATCCTGACACTATGATCAATTTGAAAATAGATATCAGCAAAGTACTGGACTTTGTCAGTTTGGATGAAATTCAGTTTTTTCATAAAGAGATAAAGGAACATTATGATGCACTGTACCATAAAACCGGGAAAGGACATGAGTTTCTGGGCTGGATAAACCTGCCCTCTGATTTTCCTGAAAACATCATTAAAAGGATAGAACAGGATGCAAAAAGCATCAGGGAGAAAGCTGAAATCTTTGTTGTGATTGGCATTGGTGGTTCCTACCTGGGTGCAAAGGCTGTTAATGAAGCTTTAGATCATAATTTCAGCAATTTATTGCAGAAAAGAAAATATCCCCTGATACTATACGCAGGCCAGAATATCAGTGAAAATTATCTGGCAAATTTGCTTGATATACTCGAAGAGAAAGAATATGCGATTGCTATTATTTCGAAATCCGGTACAACAACAGAACCGGCCATTGCATTTCGTCTCATCAAAAACCATCTGGAAAACAGATATGGCAAACAAAAAGCCAGACAAAGGATCTTTGCCATTACGGACAAATCAAAAGGTGCTTTGAAACAATTAGCCAATGAAGAACATTATTCTACATACGTTGTTCCGGATAATGTGGGCGGAAGATATTCTGTGCTGACACCTGTTGGATTGCTTCCTATTGCCGTAGCCGGCCATAATATCAGGAAACTTCTGGAAGGGGCCGCGACTATGCAACAATATGTGAGAAAAAATACAAACAATTTCAATGAAAATCCTGTGTCGTTATATGCTGCCACCCGTAATGCCTTATACAGGAACAATAAGATCATCGAGATCATGGTTAATTATGAACCGGAACTTTATTTTTTCATTGAATGGTGGAAGCAACTATTTGGCGAAAGTGAAGGAAAAGAAAAAAAAGGAATCTTTCCGGCCGGTGCTAATTTCACTACAGACCTGCATTCCATGGGACAATACATCCAGGATGGTATGCGTAATATATTTGAAACAGTGATATCTGTTGAGAACCCCAACAAAGAACTGTGTATCCCGTTTGAAAAAAAGAATCTTGATAAATTAAATTATCTTGCCGGTAAACGAATCCATGAAGTCAATCGGATGGCTGAACTGGGGACGATCCTGGCACATGTGGATGGCGGTGTACCAAATATCAGGATATCTTTGCCCGAAATCAGTGAGTTTAATTTAGGTCAGATGATCTACTTTTTTGAAATGGCTTGTGCAGTGAGTGGTTATATCCTTGGCGTTAACCCGTTTGACCAACCTGGTGTGGAAACATACAAAAAGAATATGTTTGCCTTGCTGGGAAAACCAGGGTTTGAAAAGTGACCGGATTGAGTCAGTAGTTGGTTGCCGGACCAGTAACTATAAAACCTGTTTAAT
>JAUWGC010000033.1 GCA_030606625.1 Bacteroidales bacterium
ACCGAAGCATATGAAACACTTGCCATTTTTGCAACAATTTGGTATGAAGCTAAAACTTTAGGCATTTTAGGCACTCTAAACTTTAGGCACTGATTAGTTATACTTTGCTTTTAGTAAATAATATTTGTTACTTTTAAATCAAATCCTTTATACTATGAAAAAGCTCTTAATTGCCATAATATGTTGTACTTTCCTCGCTTTCGGCACTAGTACCCATGCGAAAAACCTCCAGGCCTATCTCTCATATACAATATTTATGTCTCCGGTTGATGGCCCATATCTTGATACTTATCTGGCAATCATTGGCAACAGTGTTAATTACATCAAAAATGACAATGATAAATACCAGGCAACTATTGCCATTACCATCATCTTCAGACAAGGTGATGAAATCGTTGATTTTGCCAAGTACGAGCTTCGGAGCCCCGAAGTGATTGACACTAACCTGATCGATTTTAATATCATTGATCAACAACGGTATGTGCTGGCTAATGGTAATTATGACATGGAGATCATTATCTCTGACCCGAACAGTGGTAAAGAACCATATATTACCACAGAACCCGTTGAGATCAACTACCCGAAAGAAAAAATATGCATATCCGGCATTGAACTGATCGAATTATTCAGAAAGACACAAAATATCAGCGTTATATCCAAAGGAGGATATGATCTATTACCCTACGTTATTAATTATTATCCTCAAAGCGTTCACAAGCTGTCATTTTACAATGAAATTTACAATACTGACAAAGAATTCGAACTTGATGGCATGTTCCTGATCTCATATTATATCGAGTCATTTGAAACTGGCAAGAAACTCAATGACTATCAAAGAAACAAGAGGGAAACAATAAAACCTGTAGTTGCCCTGATCGGTGAATTTGACATCACTTATCTTCCTTCTGGTAACTATAACCTCATTATAGAAGCCAGGGACAAGAACAATAATATGATCGCCAATAATAAATTATTCTTCCAGCGTAGTAACCCTAATGTTAAATTCGACTTGAAGGATCTTGGAGCACTTGATATTGCAAATACATTTGCAGGCCAAATCAAGGATGTCGACACACTCAGGCAATATATCTTGTGCCTCGGTCCCATCTGCACCGAGATGGAAAGGGTCTTCACCAGGAAACACATGCCCGATGCAGACCTGCTCACGATGCAAAGGTTCTTCCTGAATTTCTGGCAAACACGTGATAATGTCAATCCGGGCCATGCCTGGGAATACTATCTTGGACAGGTCAATAAAGTGAACGTATTGTTCAAAACACCATATCTGCCAGGATATGATACCGACCGTGGAAGGGTTTTTCTGAAATACGGCCCTCCAAATATTATTGCAGAACGCCATAACGAGCCAGCGGCATATCCATATGAAATATGGCAATACTACATTCTTGGTGAACATCAGAGGAACAAGAAATTCGTATTCTATACTTTTGATATTGTAACCAATGACTTCCAACTGGTTCATTCAGATGCCATTGGCGAGATATCAAATTACCGTTGGCAAATATTTATCTACAACAGAACCTATGATCCGGTAGATATAGATGCTGACAGGTATCCGGACACATGGGGCAGCAAGGTCAATGATTATTGGGACAATCCATACTAATAAGATTAACGCGTCAGTTAATGATCAAAACGCCACAAGTGATGGGAAATTTAACCCATAGAGATTAAATCTTTATTCCTGAATTGCATGGCAATTGGATATTATATTTTCAAAGCAGTAGCCTGGATCATCTCCAAACTCCCTTTTCCATTACTGTATATTCTTTCCGATTGTCTTTACATTTTCCTTTTTTATATCATAGGCTATCGAAAAAAAGTTGTTATTACCAACCTGAACAATGCTTTTCCAGGTAATCCGAAACACAATATTAATAAGATAGCCAGACAATATTACAGGAACCTTGCAGATGTTATACTCGAGATCATAAAACTGCGCAGTATAACCAGCGACCAGTTACTGAAAAGATTTTCTTTTGAAAATATTTTGGTTTTCAGAAACCTCTTCAAGGCAAACAAGAGCATTATCCTGTCCATCGGACATTGCGGCAACTGGGAATGGATGGGTACAGCCCTGGGATTGATCACTGAACAAAAGGGATATGCAATTGTGAAGCCTCTGTCTGATCCGCGTTTTGACAGATATTTGACTATGCTCCGGACACGGCTCAATAAAGACAGCGTCATCCCTTTCAAGGAAACATACAGGTTTTTGGTTAGAAACAAGAATAAACTAACTTTCAACGTCTTTGCTGCTGATCAAACACCCACCAGGAACGAGATAAACTACTGGATGACATTCCTGAACCAGGATACTCCTTTTTTTACGGGTATTGATAAAATCGCCAGATCACTCGATATGGGAGTGCTTTTTATAGATATCCAAAGAGTGAAAAGGGGACAATACAAAGGGGTGATCACCAAAATTACAGATGATGCAAAAAATACCGAAGAAGATGAAATAACAAAAAAATATATAACTTTACTTGAGCAATCCATCCGGAATCGACCTGACAACTGGCTTTGGTCTCATCGCAGATGGAAGCATAAGAAAAAAGAAAACTCCATTCAACCGAATCATAATTGAAAAATGTAGCTATAGTCATACTGAACTGGAATGGCAGAAAGTTCCTGGAAAAGTTTCTTCCCGGTGTTATTGAGCACAGCAGAAACGATGCCAGGATCATTGTGGCAGATAATGCTTCACAGGATGACTCCATCACTTTCCTTAAATCACATTTTCCTGAAGTTACTATCATTGAAAATGACAGGAATTATGGTTTTGCTGATGGATACAATAAAGCACTCGAAAAAGTAAATGCGGAATATTACATCTTGTTGAATTCGGATATTGAAGTTAGTGAAAATTGGATCAATCCCATCATTGAACTGATGGATAAGGATCCTATGATTGGGGCCTGCCAGCCTAAGATCAGATCATACAACGAACCTGAGAAGTTTGAATATGCCGGTGCCGCCGGAGGTTTTATTGATAAATACGGTTACCCGTTTTGCCGGGGCAGATTGTTCCAGAGTATCGAAAAAGACAAGGGACAATATGAGAACGCTATTGAAGTGTTCTGGGCAACAGGTGCATGTTCTTTTGTCAGGGCTACTACCTTTCACGAATTTGGCGGTTTTGATGGCGATTTCTTCGCACATATGGAGGAAATTGATTTTTGCTGGAGAATAAAAAATGAAGGATATAAAGTCATGTACTGCCCACATTCCACGGTTTATCATATTGGCGGAGGGACATTGCCCAAAGTATCATCTCGTAAAACTTACCTGAACTTCAGGAATAATATGACCCTGCTATATAAAAACCTGACAAAAGACAGGCTCCTGAAAGTCTTGATCGCCAGGATATTCCTTGACGGGGTGGCTTCTGTCAAGTTCCTTCTGGAAGGTCATATACCGGATTGCTGTGCTGTCATCAGGGCTCATGTCAGCTTCTACCGCACCTTCTCCAAAACCCTGGCTAAGCGTAAAAAGATACACCAGCGGAAAGTATCCAATATATACCAGGGAAATATTGCTCTGGATTACTTTCTGAAACGAAGAAAAAAATTCAGTGAACTCCCGCCTAAGAAATTTTAAGAACCAATTTTCTAAATATTCGTAGAATAGCTAAATCTTAATTAGTAGATCATTAATAAACCCAAGGTAACGATAATTTCTCTGTTTATCAATGTAAACTTGTATTAACCTATAAATTTCTCTGGCATAGCAAACACGTAAAAAATGAAAAAAATTATCCTGGGAATATTTTTAGTCTCGTTTTCTTTCAATCTTTATGCACAGAACATACAAAATGAACAATTTCTTTTTTCTCAGCTGGTCATTAAGCTTGACTTCCCTGATACTATTCCTCTGGTCATTCAGGTTGCTATTTTCAAGGAAAATCCCCTGGAGATATACGACAGTATTATTACCCAAAACAAAGAATCGATACTTTCAAAGTTGAAAGAAATAACCGATTCCAATATGGTTAAACGACAGATCATTTCTGCTCAAACATATTTCTGGGACAAAGTGTTTAACTCTGTCACCGGATACGACATGATCCTGCTTACTTCACGCCCCGAAGAGGCTATTTCATTCTCGATCACAGATCCAATAGGCACTTTCTATGTTGTGACCAAGATATGCATTTTCAGAGAATTTTTCTGTTGCTGGTGTATACCTGTTCAGTTAAAGGCAGGACAAGAAACAACAGTTGTTCTAAACAAAATGAATTACCTTAACCTTAAAGGATTGTTCAATTATATCATGAACAAAAATCCGGAGTCGCTGTAACAAAACTTACCCGACCAAAAAACTTTCCAAAGCCAGCCTGTATGAATCCAACCCGAATCCGATTACAGAACCCTTAGTATTGGAAGCAATCAGCGACATGTGCCTGTAATTTTCCCGGTCGAAGACATTGGAAATATGCACCTCAACCACAGGTGCACCGATAGCCTTCACAGCATCAGCAATAGAAACTGATGTATGGGTATAGCCACCCGCATTAAGTATCACACCGTCACATGTAAAGCCAACTTCATGCAGCTTGTCGATAAGCTCGCCTTCGATATTGCTTTGAAAATATTCAATCTCAACCTGGCTATATTGTTCCCTGAGTTTACACAGATAATCTTCAAATTTTTCATTCCCGTATACTCTGTGTTCACGTTCTCCCAGAAGGTTCAGGTTTGGCCCGTTAATAATGACGATCTTCATAACTGGAAATTACAATAAATAATTTAACTCATATTTTTACAAAAGTATAAAAACTTAACCTGGATAAACTATAAATTCCTCCATAGGAGTGCCTATGGCACAAATATAGGCGGATTTTAAAATCATAGTCTCACTGATTTAATTATTAAGATCGATTAACTAACTTTGTGCTTACAACATAAAATCAACTAACAACCCATTATATGGATCTTTCCGATAATTTCGATCAGGCAGCTACTGATTACCTTTGCCTCCTGGAAAAGAACTATCCGCAAAAAGCTATCATTAAGCTGATTGGCGACAGGTATTCACTGAGTGGTGTCGAGAGGACTATGCTATACCGCGGTCTGACCACCAGTGAAAATGTCAAATACCGTACGAAGACCCTTATAAAGGAAGAACAATTAAAAGGACAGAAAATCCATATCGATGGCTATAATGTTTTAATCACCATAGGAAGTTACCTTAACGGAAGCATTGTTTTTTTATCCAACGACAATCTTTTAAGGGATGCCTCTGAAATACACGGGAAAATATTCAGAACAGAACTGATCAACCGCTCCATAGATCTTATTCTGTCATTCCTTGAAAAGAAACAGGTGAAAGCCATCTATTTTTACTTTGACAGTCCTGTAAGTAAGAGTGGAAGGCTGGCATCAAAGATCAATCAGCTCCTCCGGGAAAAGAACATCAGCGGCATGGCTCAGACAGCCCATTCACCGGATTACGTCCTGAAGAACCTGGGTGACGGCATCATCTCCACTTCCGATTCAACAATCATCGACAAGGCAAACAAAAAAATATTTGACCTTCCAAGATATACCATCTGTTATTTTTTCGAACCTAATTTTATTGATCTTTATCAATCATATTCAAAAATTTCTTAATTTTGTTATATTATTCCAATGGGGGTGCCCTAAAGTTACGGGCTGAGATCATACCCATTGAACCTGATCCGGGTAGTACCGGCGAAGGGAACTGGGGTTTGCACAAGATTGATGATATGATCAGGAACAATCACCTTGCTTGTAAGCATGAAAAAGTTACATGCACAGCGTGATCGTGAATTAATAATTCCTTAGCATCATTCATATCCCCTCTTGTAAAACCCTGTAAAGTGCTTCATCATATGTTGAATAGTAAATTCATAAGCCATGAAAAAGAGCATTTGTACAATGGTATTTGTTGCTTTATCAGCAATAACAGGTTTTTCACAATTCTCTATTGAAGGAATCATCACAGACAAGGTATCTTCCGAGCCTCTTCCAGGAGCGCACATCATTATCGTTAACAGTTATCAGTCAACGATAAGCAACACAAATGGTGAATATATCATTAAAAATCTTAAGAAAGGTGATTATTCTGTCAGGGTTTCATACATTGGTTATCAAACAATAGAAAAAGAAGTAAAGATATCAAAGGATACCAGTATAAATTTTAATATGCAGACCAAGTCAATATTAGGGGACGAAATCATTATTCGTGCTACCAGAGCCGATGCTAAAGCTCCGATGACATACACATATGTATCAGAAGAAGAAATCCGGGATAAAAATCTCGGACAGGATCTTCCCTACATCATCGAAACAACTCCATCAACTGTAGTCACTTCAGATGCCGGAACGGGAATAGGATATACAAATATTCGCATCCGTGGAACCGACATAACCAGGATAAATGTTACCATTAATGGGATCCCATATAACGACCCTGAATCTCATGGAGTATTTTTCGTTGATATCCCGGATATTGCTTCCTCTATTCAGAATATTCAGATTCAACGGGGAGTCGGAACCTCCACTAATGGTGCTGCTGCCTTTGGTGCCAGTATTAATATTCAAACTCTTCAATTACAACCTGATCCGTATGCTGAAATAAACAGCGTTGCAGGTTCATTTAAAACGTTTAAAAACAGCATCGGTATTGGTACAGGGTTAATTAATGGTAAATGGAGCTTTGATGGACGCTTATCAAAAATTACTTCAGACGGGTATATTGACCGTGCTTTTTCAGACCTGAAATCATTTTACCTTGCAGGCGGATACTACGGGAAAAAAAGTACGTTGAAATTAGTGATGTTCTCAGGAAAAGAAAAGACTTATCAGGCATGGTATGGTGTTCCTAAAGACTCGCTCAAAAGCAACCGCACATATAATCCTTGTACTTACGAAAATGAAACGGACAATTACCAGCAGGACCATTACCAGTTACATTATTCAAAAGAGATTAGTAAACATTTGTACCTCACCACATCACTATTTTATATTCATGGTGAAGGATACTACGAACAATTCAAAGATGATAGAAAATTTGCTGACTATCAACTTAATGATGTAATTATTGGCAATGATACCATAACTGAAACTGACCTGATCCAGCAAAAATGGCTTGATAATGATTTCTATGGTTTGACTTTTTCATTGAACTACAGGTACAAAAAGATAAATAGTATTGTAGGGGGTGCCTGGAACAACTATGAAGGAGAGCATTTTGGAAAAGTAATCTGGGCAAGGTTTGCAAGCAATGGCAATATAAACCACCAGTGGTATAATAATGACGGAAATAAGAAGGACTTTAACATTTTTACAAAAATCAGTTATCAAATAACAGATAAACTCAGCATTTACGGTGATTTACAATATCGTAAAATAAACTTTTCAATTGATGGTATACATGATGATCTCAGGGATCTCACCCAGACACATAACTTTAATTTCCTGAATCCGAAAGTTGGAATATTTTACGATATCAACAGTAATCAGAACGCTTATTTTTCATTCGCTGTTTCCAACCGTGAACCTAACAGAAGCAATTATCGCGATGCAGATAAGGGTTATCAGCCACAACCCGAAAAACTTTATGATTATGAGTTGGGTTATAACCTCAAAACAAGCTTGTTTGCTTTTGAGACTAATCTTTTCTATATGCAATATAAAGATCAATTGGTGTTAACCGGTGAAATTAACGATGTTGGTGCACCTATTATGACAAACGTTCCTGAAAGTTACAGGGCTGGAATTGAACTGGCTGCAGGATTGATAATATTTCCCCGGCTGAAATGGAACTTCAATACTACTTTTAGCAGTAATAAGATCAAAAACTTCACTGAGTATGTTGACAACTGGAGTCCGCCATATGAACAGGTTACCAGGAAACTTGGTAATACAGACCTGTCATTTTCACCAAATCTGATAACAGGAAGTATCATTGATTGGGAGCCAGTGGATAATCTGAGCCTCAAATTGATTTCCAAATATGTCAGCAGGCAATATATTGACAATACTTCGGACAAAAACCGAAGCCTTGACCCATACTTTATAAATGATATCAGTTTAATATACTCAATAAAGACTACGTTCATTAAGGAAATAGGACTCACACTGATGGTAAATAACATTTTTAATGTTGAATATGAATCTTTTGCATGGGTATACAGATACTATTATAATGGAAAACATCATGTTATTGATGGTTATTTCCCCCAGGCAGGCATTAACTTTCTAACCGGTATAAATCTAAAATTCTAAATCGTCAGTCACACTGATCACTGATCACTGATCACTGGTTACTGGTTAATTTAAGAAAGTTTTTTATTAAGGAAGCGATTTTTTTACGATATTTGTATTCAATAATAATAAAGATCATATAACTGAAATAATATTAACCCCTAAAAATTACAAATTATGGCAGAACAAGAAATAAACATGAAAAAGGTCATACCTATCGTATTGATCGTAATCGCAATTATTCTTATCATCGTCTTCTGGAGCAGAATGACCATAAACATTGACCCCGGTCATGGAGGTGTTTTATTCCGTACTTTCGGAGACGGTGTTGACACCACAAAAACCTATGGTGAAGGCTTTCATTTCCTTGCACCCTGGAACAAGATGCATGTTTTTGAGACAAGACAGCAGGAAACATCCGAGGACATGAATGTTCTTTCTTCCAACGGATTAGAGATAAAGGTTGATGTATCGGCATGGTACCAGCCGTCATATTTCGAACTGGGTATACTACAAAGGAACATTGGTGCAAATTATGTTAACCGCATAATCATCCCTGCCCTCAGATCATCTGCCAGGAGTGTGATCGGCCGCTACACCCCGGAACAGATCTATTCTACCAAACGTGATATCATCCAGGATGAGATCTACATTGAAACCAAAAAACTACTTAAGATCAAATACATCCAGCTCAACCAGATTCTCATCCGTTCCATCGTCCTGCCTCCTACCATCAAAAAAGCTATTGAAAGCAAGTTACAGCAGGAACAGCTAACCCTGGAGTATAAATTCAAGCTGGTAAAAGCCAGCAAAGAAGCTGAACGTCAAAAGATTGAAGCAGTAGGTAAAGCCACAGCTAACCGGATACTGAGTGCCAGTCTGACAGATAAAATATTAAGGGATAAAGGTATTGAAGCAACTCTGCAACTTGCAAGTTCTGCAAACTCAAAAGTAGTTATCATTGGGAGCGGCAAGGACGGATTGCCGCTTATCCTGGGCGATACAAAATAGTATTCATCAGTAAAGCCAAAAGATGGTTGAACTTGTTGAGACCCCGAGAGACGCCATGCAGGGACTGAAACTTTTCATCCCCACCAAATCTAAAGCAGCATATATTAATTCATTGCTTAAGGTCGGGTTTGATATCATCGATTTTGGTAGTTTCGTTTCTCATAAAACTATACCTCAGCTTCGTGATACAGCTGAAGTTCTGGATAAACTCAGCATGTCAGGGACCAAATCGAAACTTCTGGCCATTGTTGCAAATGTCAAAGGTGGTGAAACCGGAGCGCAGTATGACAAGATCACATATCTGGGATATCCACATTCCACATCAGACATTTTCCTCCGGAAAAACATTAATTCCAACCTGGAGAAATCACGAAACACCATTGAAGCACTACTGAACATCTGTCTGAAAAACAATAAAAAGCTGACGGTATACTATACCATGGCTTTTGGTACTCCATACGGAGAAGAATGTAATATCGACCAGCTGGCCAGGGAGACGGAGTACCTGAACAAACTGGAAATAAATAAAATTGTTTTAACAGATGTTATTGGGGCCGGTACTCCCGAAAGCATCGGGGAAGTCTTCAAGGCACTTGTTCCTGCTTATCCGGATATCCGGTTTGGATTACACCTTCATAGCACACTTGAGAAATGGTACGAGAAGATCGATGCTGCCTGGCAAAATGGCTGCAAAAGTTTCGAAGGTGTATTAAACGGCTTGGGGGGATGCCCGATGGCCGGGCACGAACTTGTTGGAAATATCAGGACAGGTTTACTACTGCAATATTTCCGGGAAAACAATATCCCTGTTGATATTGACAAAGTTGCTTTTGAACATGCCATTTCAAAATCAATTACTACCTTTGCTCCGCCAAAAGCAGAAAATAATTAGCAGGTATATGGTTAACGAAATCAGGATCAAGAACAGGAAAGCTTCTTATCAATATTTTCTGGAGGACAGGTATGTTGCCGGCATTCAACTTACCGGTACTGAGATCAAATCTATCCGTACAGGTAAAGTGAGCCTTGCCGATTCCTATTGCGCCTTTAAGGAAGAAGAGCTGTTCGTAATCAGTATGCATATCGCTGAGTACAAAATGGGCACTATTTACAATCATGAACCTAAACGTGACCGTAAGCTTCTGCTTACCAAACGAGAACTAAAAAAGCTTTACATCAAGGTCAGGGAAAAAGGATTTACTATAATACCAACTCTTCTTTTTATCAATGAAAAGGGGCTTGCTAAGCTGGAGATCGCACTGGCCAAAGGAAAACATTATTATGATAAACGTGAGGATATCAAGAAGAAAGATATTAAACGCGAAATTGAAAGATCAGGATAATTTTTATTTTTGAAAAACAAGTTATATATTTGCCTCGACATATGTATATATATTAATAACATCTTTAAAAACAACTCTTTACCATATCTATTATGAAAAATTTGATCTCTACACTATTCACCGCTCTATTCCTGATCTCAGGAATTACTAATCTGCATTCACAAGACCAAAAGGATAAGATCAAGTGGTACTCCTTTGAAGAAGCCGTCAAGAAAAACATTGAAAATCCCAAACCGCTTTTCATTGATATTTATACCGAATGGTGTAGTTGGTGTAAAACGATGGACAATTCAACCTTTGCGGAGGCAAAAACCGTAAAATACATGAATGATAACTTTTACGCGGTGAAGTTCGATGCCGAATATAAAGACACCATTACCATCCACAGTACGCCATTCATAAACACCGATCCCACCAACAAAAGATCTTTTCACCAGTTGGCACAGGCTTTATTAAAAGGTGAAATGTCCTATCCATCATATGTGTTCATGAACGAAAAGCTGGAATGGCTTACGGTTGTGAAAGGTTTTATACCAACAGAAAAGTTCGAACCCATCCTTCATTTTTTCGGTGAAAAAGCATATGAAAACCAGTCATTCGAAGAATTCTCAAAAAGCTTACCAGGCTCTGCCAGAAGACAAGAATATTAATATTCATTATCCGCCTTGCATGAATTCCCGTCAAGGCTGATTTCCTGCCAGTAAAACAATAGTATCTAATCAGTACTTAGAGTGCCTAAAGTAAAAAGTGCCCAAAGTCAGTTAAAAAATGTTAAAAGTTAAATTCTATATTTATAATTGAGAATTTTTTACTTCTTTTGCAGCTAATAAAAACCTTATAATAATTTTAGTTTTATGGATATCATCGTAGAGAACCTAACCAAGAAATATGGAACACAAAAGGCCATCGACAATATTTCTTTCAAAGTAAAAACCGGTGAGATTCTGGGTTTTCTTGGTCCCAACGGGGCCGGTAAAACCACAACTATGAAGGTCCTTATTACCTTTCTGATTCCGGACGAAGGCAATATCAGGATCGGAGAATTCAATGTCATAGATCAACCGGAAAAGATAAAAAGACACATTGGCTATCTGTCTGAAAATAACCCCCTATACAGTGAGATGCCTGTTATTGATTACTTGAAGTACACTGCTGAGCTATACGGTTTGCCCAAAAGCAAGATCAAAAACAGGATACTTGAGATGATTAATATTTGCGGCTTGCAAGGTGAAAAACACAAAAACATCGGTGAATTGTCAAAGGGATATCAGCAGCGTGTCGGACTGGCACAGGCACTGATCCATGATCCGGAAGTTCTAATCCTTGACGAGCCCACTGCAGGCCTGGATCCTAACCAGATCATTGAGATCAGGGAACTGATCAAGAAAATCGGCAAAGAAAAAACCGTGCTCCTCAGTTCACATATCCTTGCTGAGGTAGAAGCAACCTGCGACAGGATCATGATCATCAACAAAGGAAAGATCGTTGCTGACGGAACAGCAAAAGATCTCAGAAAACATGCCCAGGGCAAAGAAATCCTCCAGGTCACCATCGAAGACAGCGACAAAAACGATGTCTTTAAAAACCTCCAGGAATTAAAAACCGTCAGCCTTGTCGATTTTATCCCCGGTAAGGAAAGCACTTTCGAGATCCAAAGCAATCCTGAAACCTCTTCAAGGCGCAGCATTTTTAAATTATGCGTTGATAATGGATGGACTCTTACAGAGATGACCGTCTTTGAAACCAAACTTGAAGATATATTCCGCGAATTAACTATGAATTAATCTTATTGAAAACCACAAAACAATGAATAATATATGGATCATTACGAGGCGTGAACTGGCCACATTTTTCAATTCCCTCATGGCATATATCATGATCATTGCCTTTTTGGGATTCAGCGGCTTTTTTACCTGGTTTTTAGGTTCGGATATCTTTTTCATCAAACAGGCAAGCCTGGGATCATTTTTTAATATCGCATTCTGGACTTTGTTTTTCTTTATACCGGGCCTGACCATGCGGCTTTTTGCCGAAGAGACCCGGTCAGGAACTATTGAGGTCCTGCTGACCAAGCCTGTCAGTGACTGGCAGGTCGTCCTGGGAAAATTCCTGTCAACACTGATCCTGATCATTATTGCATTGCTGATGACATTCCCTTATTATATAACAGTTGCTTCTCTCGGTAATATTGATCATGGTGCTGTCTGGAGCGGTTACCTGGGCCTGATCCTGATGAGTGCCGGGTATATCAGCATAGGCCTGTTTACCAGCAGTATTTCCAATAACCAGATAGTAGGTTATCTGCTTGCACTATTCATCGGAATATTCTTCCAGATAATCTTTTCGTTCGTAGCAATCTACATGTCGGGATTTGTCGGTGAAATATTCAATTTTCTCAGCGTACCAACCCACATAGAATCCATTTCCAGAGGTGTCATTGACTCCAGAGACCTGATTTTCTTCTTGTCATTGATCTTCTTTGGATTGATCCTGACAGAAGCTAACCTGGAAAAGAGCAGGCTGTAATTAGTTTATATAATCTGATCAGTGAATTGATGGGGAAGTTAAATGTTATATGTTAAATTTTATATGTTATATGTTAATAGTTTTAGGTTAAGTAAAAAAATATGAAAAAGAAACAATCAATAAACTTTAAAAGTCTTTTGATCCTGGCTGTATTGATCCTGGTCAACTTTGTTTCTTATTATTATTATTTCAGGGTTGACCTGACTGAAAACAAGATCTATTCTCTCAGCAAGGCCTCCAAAGATATTCTTAAATCCCTGGATGAACCAGTCACCGTTACGGCCTATTTTACCGAAGACCTGCCCCCGCAGTTGACGAAGATGAGAAACGACTTCAAGGATATGCTTATTGAGTATGCCAGTGTTTCAGGGGGAAATGTTGTTTATGAATTCATCAATCCCAACAAAGACACCAAGCTGGAAGCCGAAGCGTTCCAGGCAGGTATACGGCCAGTGATCATCAATGCACGTGAAAAAGACCAGATTAAACAGCAAAAGGTTTACCTGGGAGCTGTGATCAGGCTGGGCGAAGAACAAGATATTATTCCAATTATCCAGCCCGAATCATCCATGGAATACGATCTTTCTTCCAGTATCAAAAAATTATCCATAACAGAAAAACCCAGGATTGGATATCTTCAGGGCCAGGGCGAACCACCACTCGATGCCTTGATACAAGCCGGAAATCAATTATCAATTCTCTATGATGTTAACCATGTCAATCTCTCCGACAGCGGCATTAACCTGAATCAATACAAAACCATTGCTATCGTCGCACCCACAGACACTTTCAATCAAAATGCCCTGAATAAACTCGACAAATATCTTGCAGAAGGTGGCAACCTGTACATCGCCATTAACAGGGTTGATGGAGATATGAACACAGCCACAGGCATATCAGTGGAAACAGGTCTTGAAAAATGGCTCGCAGATAAAGGTATTAACGTGGAAAACAGCTTTGTTATTGATGCCAGCTGCGGAACTGTGAGTGTCAGGCAGCAACAAAAGGGATTCAGCTTCTCAACAAATGTTAGATTTCCCTACCTGCCCGTCATCACTACATTTGCAGAGCATCCAATAACCAAGAGACTTGAATCGGTTATTTTGCCTTTTGCCAGCCCTATTACTTATACTGGTGATACATCAATAACATTCACACCAATAGCAAGGTCTTCAGCCAAATCCGGCTCTCAGGCTCTGCCTGTTTATTTCGATGTCAATAAACGGTGGAAAGATGAGGATTTCCCGATGCCTAATCAGATTGTAGCCTGTATTCTCAGCGGTAAGATTTCCGGTAATAAGGAATCAAACATCATTGTTATTGGTGATGGTAACTTCGCAGTTAACGGACAGGGCCAGAGGGCACAACAACTGCAGCCTGATAATGTGAACCTCATGGTAAACTCAATTGACTGGCTGTCGGATGAAACAGGATTGATCGATCTCAGGACCAAAGAAGTTACTTCAAGGCCTCTCGACCAGGTCACAGATGCTAAAAAAGCATTCCTGAGATGGCTAAACTTCTTTTTACCAATCATCCTGATTATCGCTTACGGTATTTTCCGTTATCAAAGAAGAAGAAGAATCAGAATAAAAAGAATGGAGGAAGGTTATGTTTAAAAAATTAAGTATCAAGGTATTATTAATCGCACTTGTCATTCTTGCCGCGATTTTAATCATTATCAGGGTAACAGAAAACAAAGACAGGACATTCAGGTCTAAGGTATTGGAATTCAATGTTGAGAACATCACAGCCATTGATGTTTTTGATCCTGTTAAGCAGTTATTTATAAGGATTGAAAGAAATCCTGATGATACCTGGCAGGTCAGGTCAGATGACCTGGTTTACAGTGGTGACAGGGATGCTGTTTTAAATGTTCTTCATATGATGAACGATATGAAAACCGAACGTATAGCTGCCACAAAAAGAGAAAAATGGGATGCTTATAAGGTCTCAGACTCCACCGGGATCAAGGTGCTTCTTTATGAGGGCGACAAAGATATTGCTGACCTTTACGTTGGTAAGTTTTCATATAAGACTGATGATCCAACAAAGAATCTTTATCAGCAGGGCAGAACGAAAATGACTTCTTACGTTCGTGTTGCCAATGAAGATAATGTTTATGCCATAAATGGCATCATCCGGATGAACTTCACCAGTGGTGTCAATTTTTTCAGGAACAAGGAACTGGTAGGCAAAGACTTCGCTGAACTTAGCAAGGTGAGCTTCACCCTTCCTGAAGATTCTTTTATCCTTGAAAAGTCAGGCAACAGATGGTATATTGACGGACAAGTCACAGACTCGGCAAAGACTGAGAAATACCTCAGGACTTTATCCCGTTTGAGAAATTCACATTTTATAGACACAGTGAATCTGTCAGCAGAGATACCTGTATACAACATTATAGTTGAAGGGGGAGGCTTTGATTCTGTGGCACTTAATGCCTGTCCTGCGGATACTGTTGTCCGGTATTATATCACTTCAACATTTAATCCGGGAACTGTTTTCGACGGTTCAAAGGCTAAGCTTTTTGAAAAGACGTTTGTGGGCAGATCGAAATTTGTGATCAGTGATTAGTGGTTAGTGATTAGGTGAACCTCCACCGAATTTTTTA
Organism: Bacteroidales bacterium; assembly: GCA_030606625.1. GTDB lineage: Bacteria > Bacteroidota > Bacteroidia > Bacteroidales > B18-G4 > JAUWGC01. Next base: position 15,750 of record JAUWGC010000033.1, read on the forward strand.
ATTAAATTTTTCTATCTTTAATCATTCAAACATAAGAAAAATGTTTAAAAAATTCAGCTGGCTTCCCGGAATCTTTCTGATATTCTCAGTCATCACTAGTGCACAGCAAATTTCTATTCCCCGCATCGAAGCTATGCCTAACATGCCTCAACCTTATGAAATGCGTGACTGGAAAGCCGTTGCAATAATGTATGATGAACTTGTATTTGATCTGAATGCATCTGGCCAGCACTTGCCTTTGACGACCATTGTTGAAAATACTATTAATTACCCGGAACATCCGACATTCGGTATTCAGTCCTATGTCGGCACCAACCAGCCTCCTGGCCTCGAGGCTATTAACGTTATCCCATCTGTAGTGGGGGCAACACTGACAGGTATAGACAAATCCAACCAGTATGGTTATAACTGGCCTCTGTTATGCGAAGAGTATTTCAACCGGCGCCCCTCGGAAAATGTATATCTCAACAATCCTAATGCTTCATCCGGTTATGATTGGTGGTATGAAACCATGCCGAACATCTTTTTTTACCAGCTTAATGAACTTTATTCTCATACGGGAGATTTCAATCAACAGTTCACTACTATAGCCGACCGTTGGCTGGAAGCCGTTTTAGCCATGGGTGGATTTGACGCTCCCTGGACTGTCCCCTACATGAATTACCGGGCATTCAGACTTTCCAACATGACCCCATTAGAATCCGGTATCAGGGAGCCGGAAGCTGCAGGCGCCATTGGTTGGATACTTTATAATGCTTTTGTGGTAACAGGAGAAGAAAAATACAGAAAAGGTGCTGAGTGGTGCATGGAATTCCTCAGCAACTGGAATGAAAACCCTGCCTATGAACTTCAGTTATCTTATGGCACTTATGCAGCTGCAAGGATGAATGCGGAAATGGGAACAGACTATGACATTGAAAAATTAGTGAATTGGTGTTTTGATGTAGGGCCATTACGCAACTGGGGAGCTGTGCTGGGTACCTGGAACGGGATCGATGTCTTTGGTCTTATTGGTGAATCACAAGAGGGATTTCCCGCTTATGCTTTTGCCATGAATGGTTTTGAACAGGCAGGAGCATTAGTGCCCATGGTCCGGTATGACGACCGGTTTGCACAGGCTATCGGAAAATGGATGGTTAACATGGCCAATGCTTCCCGCCTCTTTTATTCCGGTTACCTCCCTGATGAAATGGAAGACAATGAAGATTGGACTGCCCAATATGATCCGGAATCAGTAATTGCTTATGAAGCATTGAGGGAAGAAACCACCGGACCATATGGAACGGGGGATGCCATGAGTGGAGGATGGGCACAAACCAACCTGGGTCTGTATGGTTCATCTCATGTGGGAATCCTCGGATCAATAATTGACACAACCAACGTGCCGGGCATCCTTCAACTCGATTTAACAGCTACCGATTACTATGGTTCAGAGGCTTTCCCCTCCTATCTTTTCTATAATCCTGATCCGGGATCCAAAACGGTGGAAGTCTCCCTTCCGGAAGGCAATCATGATATTTATGATGCTGTTACCAATCAAGTAATACTTACGAATGTCTCCGGAAGCGCTTCAATCACCATCTCCCCGGATGCTGCCCTGCTTGCGGTCTATATTCCGTCTGAGTCAGCAATTAATTATGCATTCAACAAAGCCATGGTACAAGGGATTGTTATCGATTACAATTCAGGACAATATGTTGAGAATTACCCACCACGAATTAAGGCCCTGTCCATCCCGGATTCATTAGCCCAGATCAACACAATAGTGCCTGTTTATTGTACGGCCGTTGATAAAGAATCTGAGGTGCTGAACTATCAATGGTATGTTGAAGATTCGCTTTTTACCTCCGGTGATGTTCTGGAGTGGCAAGTTCCCGATACAAGCGGCTTCTATGAGATCCGTTGTGTCGTGGTTGATGAAGGTAACCTCAGCGATGAAAAAACCATCCTTGTTAAAGTAGTGGAGAAGATAAATTTCCCTCCGGAGATCCAGGAGATAAATGCTAATCCGCGCGCTATTACAATTAACGGGACAAGCCAGTTGACCTGCCAGGCCTCGGATAACAACGGTGATTCACTTACTTATGAATGGCTGTGCCAGGCAGGTTCTGTATCAGGTTCTGGTAACAATGTTATATTTAATGCACCTTCCACTAAGGGACATTATTACATTTTATGTAAAGTTACGGATATTGAAGGCGCTTTTGCAAAAGACAGCATCAAAGTCCTGGTCTATGACCCTGAACAAAGCCAGTCTGGCCATCTGGTGGCCTGGTATGAATTTGATGGTTCTGCCTGGGATTACAGCGGCTTCGGACATCAGGGTACGATTTCAAATTGTTCGTTCGTGGAAGACATGCACGGAAACCCTCAAAACGCCATTGCCTTTAATACCTCAGGGAATGTTAGTGTTCTTAATACAACTGATCTCAACTTTCAGGATGGAATTACAGTAAGCTTTTGGATAAACATCTCTCAATTTTTTGACCGGGAAGCCTACCCGATCTCGCATGGGAACTGGCAGCACAGGTGGAAAGTATCGATAGGTGAACAACAACTCCGCTTTACATTGAATGGAGAGAATGGCATTATCGATCTTGATTCTGAGTCGATGCTGGAACAGAATATATGGTATCATATTGTTGGGTTGTATAATGGCTGGGATTGCCTTCTTTATCTTAACGGTGAGCTAGATGCACTTGAATATTTTGATGGGGAGGTCAATACGACTGATTACGATCTTATATTCGGACAGGCTCTACCCGGTCTCTCCGGCTTTGGGTTCATGGGTAACCTTGATAAAGTCAGGATCTATAATTATGGGATATCCAACGAGATGGTAAAAGAGATCTATGAAGAAGAGCTATCCGGGATCGAAGAAACAATACATAATAATACCCGGTTTGTGCTTTATCCCAACCCGGCAAGTAATATTTTACACCTGGCCGTAAACATAAATCCTCATGAAAAGATACGAATAATCCTGAAATCCGTGACTGGTTTGTTTATTAAAGAATTCAACTATTATACTGACTCAGATGGCAACTTACATGAAACTTTAAACCTGAAGTCGCTTTCATCTGGCATTTACATATTATATCTACATACACCGAACGAGATCCTGACCCGGAAATTCATAAAAATCCAATGATAAGCTAAAGCTTCCTGAAAATAAAAATCAACCACGCTCTCCTGGGATGGTTTTTTATGTCGAAATAATATATTAATTTAACAGCAAATTTTATCAAACATTGAGCCCGATTAATTCATAAACAAAAGGACTAAATCCTGAATAATGCAGGTTAGAATTCCCTTTAATTTTAAGATATGAAGATAGGTGTTATTGGAGCAGGAACTTTTGCCGGATTTTCAGTAGAATCATTCTTAAATATCGACGGAGTTTCCTGTGGCGGTGTTTATGATATAAACAAGCACCATGCTGAGAAGCTCGCAGGCCTTTTCAAATGTAAATTATATAAAGAATTAGAAGAATTGTTACAAGATAAAGATATAACCCTGATTTATATTTACACTCCTCCTTATCTGCACCTCGAACAAAGCAATACAGCTCTTTTAGCTGGTAAACACGTTGTTTG
>JAUWGC010000073.1 GCA_030606625.1 Bacteroidales bacterium
AAATAACGATAATTAATAAAATAGTAACAAATAAAATCTAAGTATTATGCTATCAAAAAAAATTAAATTACAAGATCTTCCTGAGTCTGACAGTGCTTTAACACCAATATACGGACGAAGGGGATTAAATGTTGATGTTCCGAAATATGAAATGCCGGAAAATGAAATGTTGCCAAGAACTGCTTACGATATTGTTCATGACGAATTGATGCTTGACGGTAATTCAAGATTGAACCTTGCAACATTCGTATCAACGTGGATGGAGCCCGAGGCAAGACAGCTTATGGCTGATACATTTGATAAGAATATGATTGATAAGGATGAATATCCTCAAACTGCCGAACTGGAAATGCGTTGCGTAAATATGCTTGCAAGATTATGGAATTCACCTGAACATGAAGAAGCTACCGGTTGCTCAACAATTGGCTCCAGCGAAGCTGTTCATCTTGGCGGTATGGCTATGAAATGGAAATGGCGTGAACGCATGAGTGCAAAAGGAAAACCGACAGATAAACCAAACCTGGTTTTGGGAATAGATGTTCAGGTTTGCTGGGAGAAATTTTGCAGATACTGGGATGTAGAACCCAGGTTTATTTACATGGAAGGCGATCGTTATATTATCAATGCCGAAGAAGTCCTGAAATTATGCGATGAAAACACTATCGGTGTAGCAGTTATAATGGGAACAACTTTCACAGGACAATACGAACCTGTCAAGGAAATTAATGATGCACTGGATAAGCTGAATAAGGAAACCGGCTGGGAAATCCCAATCCATGTTGATGGAGCAAGCGGCGGTTTTATTGCTCCTTTTATCCAACCCGAAATAGAATGGGATTTCAGGTTAAAATGGGTTAAATCAATCAATGCTTCAGGACATAAGTATGGTTTGGTTTATCCGGGTGTTGGCTGGGTTGTTTGGCGAGACAAAAACGAACTCCCTGAAGACCTGATATTTTATGTGAATTATCTTGGTGGAGAAATGCCAACTTTTGCACTTAGTTTTTCACGCCCGGGAAGCCAGATTGTTGCCCAATACTATAATTTCCTCAGGTTAGGTAAGGAAGGATACAGGCGTATTCAGCAATCTTGTCAGGATGTGGCTCTTTATCTATCAGGTGAAATAGCTAAACTTGGCCCGTTCGAACTTATAAGTGATGGTGGTGATATTCCTGTTTTTACCTGGAAACTTAAGGAAGAAACCAACTATACTTTGTACGATATGTCTGAACGGCTTCGCGATAGAGGATGGCTGATCCCGGCATATTCAATGCCTAAAAACCGTGAAGACCTGGTTGTTGAACGTATTGTTGTAAAAGATGGTTTTAGCCGCGATATGGCAAATCTTTTATTAGATGATATGAAACGGCATTTGAAATTCTTTGCATCACAACCTAATTATATATCAAAGAAAACCGGGTCTCACTTTCATCATCAGGGACGTTTTTAGCCTGAATATTTCACGGCTTATTTTTAATTTATGCCCACTACAAATTTTATAAAACCGTAAAACTAATTAAATCTGATAGATAGTCCCAAAACAACACCAAACGAATTATACCATATTATCATATTATCATTTATAGGGCCTTGTAATGCCATGCCTGTTGCGGGGTCATATTCAACCGGTTTGGTTGTATTTATAAATTGTTCTCTGTCCTTGCCGTATCCGAACGAATATTGTAATCCCAAAATAAAAGAAGTTGATTTGTAATTGAATTTTCCACCTCCTGAAAAATGATAGACATTAAGTGGTATATTTTTAATATGAGAATAATCAGAAAGGCTTTTGTAATCAATATCTTTGGCATAAGTAAAATCAGTACGGAAACCTCCTATTAACTCTATCTTATCAGAATGAATATATTTATATCCTATCGCTACGTTTGTAACGGAATTAGAAGCAGTTGAGTAACTTAGGAAGTTTTTGTTTGTCATATTTTCAAAATTTCCTTCGCTTGTAATATCCGGATTTACCTTGGCATCTATTAACAAATAAGGTTTTATTTTATGAAAATATTCGGCACTTAATGATAAAGTCGCTTTATTATTACGGAATTTATATACAATTCCGGCAGCAATAGCCAAAGGGTCTTTTATTCGACCCCTGGCTTTTTTATCAGCACCAGTGTATATATAATCTTCAATTTTGCTTCCCTGGTATTTAATATTGATTTGAGCATAATTTTTTCGAACTTTAGCATTGCCCCAAAGATACATTGAAGGTGTGGTAATATTCAATCCTGCACTCCACCGTTCTGCTTTATATTGAATTCCGATTTTCCAGATAAGGCACACATTATACTGATATATTTTCTCTAAATGTTTCCAATTGGCGTTATAGAAATTTGTATCGCTAATATCACTACTGGTTGGAAAAGCATTAATATCCGTATTATAGTGATAATGTAAAACTTTATTATTTGCTAATAAGCTTACACCAATCGACAATTTTTTGTTAAACTTGTACGCAGTACCAAGGCCACCACAGTAATCGGTATATTTATAATAGTAATCAATATTGGCTGTGTATTGTTCCTGTCCGGGAAAAGTTTGAAGGATATCGGTTTTATACTGAACTGTACGGTATGTATTAATTTGTTCGTTTCGCCGGCTGAATATTGCAAATTCCCAGCTTAAATTGATGAATTTTTTGGAACGGAATAAATAAGAGAAAAACCTTGGTCGTACAATAAATTGCCATTCATTAAGCCCTTGATTTTTTCCAACTGCATTTATTATACTATAGTCAATAATGTTAAATAAACTGGTGCTTATAGAGATTTTTGAAGTATGAATATCAGCAATGATCGCAGGATTATAATATATAGCAGTAATATCTGCACCTCCTCCTACAACGGAACCTGCTAATAATGATGATTCACTATTAAAATCTTCTAACCAGTAACGATCTGTTTGTGCGTATATTTTTCCGGTAATAGACCATACTATCAGGATAATAATAAGATATTTACTTACTTTATCCATATTGTATAGTCATTTAAAAATAGTTTTATAATTTTGTAAAAATACTTAAAAAAAACAGTTATAAACAGTTAGAAATAATTATTGCTTTTACGTTCTAATAAGGTTAGTTTCAATATCCTCATTTATTTGTGACAGCTAAATACTCAATACTCTTTTTCCTATATTTGCACTATGGAAGAAACTATCCTCATCCTTGATTTTGGCTCCCAATATACCCAGTTGATTGCACGCAAGGTCAGGGAATTGAATGTTTACTGTGAAATATATCCGTATAATAAAATTCCTGAAATCAATGAGCACATAAAAGGAGTGATCCTTTCAGGTAGTCCTTTCTCTGTTCATGATAAGGAAGTTCCCATGCCGGATCTCACATTAATCAGACAAAAAATACCCATCATGGGCATATGTTATGGGGCCCAGTATCTTGCATGGAATGATGGGGGAGAGGTGAAGCCTTCCCAGGTTCGGGAATACGGCAGGGCCAACCTAACCTATATCGATACATCCTGTGATTTGCTGCATGGTATGACCATTGGTAATCAGGTATGGATGTCTCACGGAGATACTATACTTAGATTACCGGAAAACTTCAATACTATTGCCAGCACCAGGGATGTTGTGGTTGCAGGTTTTAAAATTCAGGGTGAAAAGACATACGGAATCCAGTTCCATCCTGAAGTCTACCATTCCTCTCAGGGTATGATCCTGCTGAAAAATTTTGTAGTAAATATATGCGGTTGTTCACAGTTATGGACACCTGCTTCTTTTATAGAAACGACCATAGATGAACTGAAAAGGAAGCTTGATGCCGGGAAAGTTGTTCTGGGTTTGTCAGGTGGAGTGGATTCGTCCGTTGCGGCCGTGCTTCTTCACAAAGCTATTGGCAAGAACCTGTATTGCATATTCGTGGATAACGGGTTGTTGAGAAAGTATGAATTTGAGACGGTTATTGATTCCTATCGGCACATGGGGCTGAATATCAAAAGTATAGACGCTAAAGAACGCTTTTACAAAGCGCTGAAAGGTATCTCAGACCCTGAAGGAAAAAGGAAAGCAATTGGCAGAACTTTTATCGAAGTATTTGACGAAGCTGCCCATAAAATCAAAAATGTACAATGGCTTGCACAGGGAACAATCTATCCTGATGTCATCGAATCGGTTTCTGTTAAAGGTCCTTCAGCAACCATCAAATCACATCATAATGTTGGCGGATTGCCGGATTTTATGAAATTGAAAATAATTGAACCTCTTAATTCGTTGTTTAAAGATGAGGTGAGAAAGATTGGAAAGGAGCTGGGTATGCCTGGCAATATTATCAGCCGGCATCCATTCCCGGGTCCTGGCTTAGGGGTCAGGATCATTGGCGAGATCACACCTGAAAAGATCAGGATACTCCAGGATGTTGACTATCTGTTCATTGAAGGCTTAAAAAAACATGATCTTTATGACAAAGTATGGCAGGCATTGACTGTTATATTGCCTGTGCAATCAGTAGGGGTCATGGGCGATGAAAGAACATATGAAAACGTAGTAGTACTCAGGGCTGTCGGTTCTACGGATGGCATGACTGCCGACTGGGTACACCTGCCTTATGAATTCCTGGCCAGGGTATCCAATGAGATCATCAACAAGGTCAGTGGAGTAAACCGGGTTGTGTATGATATAAGTTCCAAACCTCCTGCAACTATTGAATGGGAATAAAATAACGAACAGTATCTTGAATACCAAATTACGTTTACACATGAGAATATTTTCTAAGAGTTTTCTGTTGTTTGTTGTTATTCTGGCAACTGCCTGGCAAACTAGCCAGGCACAGGTCAGGACGACAATTATTAAATCCTCTGAGATCAGGAAGATCAATGGGAAAGATTATTTCATCCATACCGTTCAGGAAGGACATACGGTTTATTCCATCTCCGGAGTTTATAATATACCTGTTGATGAGATCTGTTATGAAAACCCGGAAGCAAAAAACGGACTAAAAATCGGACAGATACTTTATATTCCTTTGGAAGGAAGGGACAAGCAAATATCGAAAGATCTGCGCGACAGGGATTTCAATTTTATTTTTCATGTTGTCAAAGAAGGGGAGACGCTTTATGGAATTGGAAATATCTACGAAGTGTTAGTAGACACCCTTATGCAAGCTAATCCTGAAGCCGCTGACGGGCTTAAACCCGGGCAGTACCTGAAAATACCAGTAAAAAGCCAGGCAAAAGAAGATGATCAGGGTGACCTTCCGGTAATGGAGGAGAAATCACGAAAAATGATTGAGCATGTTATGCAATATAAAGAAACGCTTTTCGGGGTATCAAAAAAATATTCCGTTAGTATTGAAGAGCTTAAAATAGTCAATCCGGGATTATCCGATACGATCAATACAGGGGAAGTGATCTATATCCCATACAGAGACACAATTGAAGATGCTGTGAAAGATACCGTTGGATTTACGGAGCATATAGTTAAAAGTAAGGAAACGCTATATAGCATTGCGCTGCATTACATGGTGAGCATTGACAGTATCCGGCAGATCAACCCGGGATTATGGGTAAATATCTATGCCGGACAGATCATTAAAATACCAACAACATATAAGGGACAGGATTACATTACCCATAGGGTGCAGAAGCGGACAAAACTGAAAAAAATAGCCAGGATGTACTCTCTTAAGATTGATAAGATCAGAGAGATCAATCCGGAAGTAAAAAACAAGGTACAGAGAGGCGAGATACTCAAAATACCTGTTGAACCGGGAAAAGATATTCCATTTGAGATTGTGGACGTAATGTACCTGTCTCCTGAAATTGACAGGCTTGTGGATCTGGACAGTATCCGTTGTAATAAACAAGACGATTTTACAGACAGGATATACAAAGTGGCTCTGATGTTGCCATTGTACCTCGATGAATTTGACAGCATACAATGGATTGGGCCCGCTGGCATACGGCCGGCCTTTGAATACAAGCCTTTTAATTTTATCCAGTTTTATGAGGGCGTGATGCTTGCTGTTGATTCTTTAAAAGGGAAGGGGCTGAAGGTTGAACTATATGTTTATGATTTTGATGAAAAGATCAATAAGACTATCCGGGTACTTCAAAATCCCGAACTGACAGAAATGGACCTGATCATAGGACCGTTGTTTAGAAAAAGCTTTAAACTGGTGTCAAACTTTGCTGAAATGTTCGGGATCAGGATCGTTAATCCCCTGACTACCAGGACTGAGATCCTCGGATATAAGAATGTTTTTAAGATAAAGCCATCCTATGAAGCCCAACATAAACTTATCGACCGCCTTATCAAGAAAAACTATCCTGATGCCAGGGTCATCATCGTGAGACATAACAAATACAAGAATGGCGAAATGGTAAATATGCTGAAGGAGAGATTGGAAAGGGACTTTAATGATAAGATACGTATTGCTAATTCCTTGCTGGAAAATATTATTGATGAATATTCCCTGGCAGATACTACCTTGGCTGCTGGTGAATTGCTCGAGAGCATTAATATTGAAAATATTCTGATCTACAGGGATTTTATTAAGAATGAGCTGGATGACAGTACCACTTTTTTGAACAGAGTGGACGAGATCATATATATGGAGGATGGTATTGATGGCCTTATGAATGCGGCCTCTATTATCAGGCCCAATGTTATTGTGGCTGTCACGGATAATAAGGTCTTTGCCCTTGAACTACTGACAAAATTGAATGAATTACGTGACACTTTTGATATTACTTTAATTGGTATACCGGAGTGGGATAAATTCAGTGATCTGGAAACAGAATACCTGATGAACCTGAATACTCATTTCCTTTCATCTTCCTGTATTGATTACCAGGATGAAAATGTGAAAGGTTTTATCAAGGTTTTCCGGAGGACGTTCAAGACAGAACCACAACAATATGCCTATGATGGATTTGATATCGCTTATTATTTTTTAAATGCTATGATGAAATATGGCGATCATTTCGAAAAATGCCTGCCATTTTACCATAGTGATTTAATCCAATCCAATTTTAAATTTTTGCTATACAATCATTCAGGTTTTGAAAACCAATACTGGAACGTCTACAGGTTTGAAAATTACACAATCAGGAAATTGAATTAATAAGTTTTTACTTATTGCCAACTGTCAACTACCAACTTCTTATAAAGAATAATTACTGCTTAACACATAAATACTTAAATATATGAAAAAACTGTTTTCTGTTGCTGGAATATTCTTGCTGGTTTGTATTTTAACGGGTTGCACAAGAACAAAGATCCAGTATTGGGAAAATGGCAACAAGAAATCAGAAATGGCATACAGGAATGGAAAATTACAAGGTGTGGCTACCTGGTATTATCAGGATGGTAAAAAGCATTATGAGGTTACCTATAAAGATGATCTGCTGGAAGGTAAAGCTATAAGATGGTATAGTAACGGGAAGGTGCAATCGGAAGATTATTATTCCGGTAATATGCTGAATGGGTCGTCAATTGATTGGGGTATAGACGGTTCTATGATAGAAATGAGAACATACAGGAATGATACCCTGCATGGACCATTTCGGCGGTTATATGCCAACAGGCAGTTGCAGATAGAAGGAACATACAACAATGGTTTGTATGATGGCAAATGGCTATATTGGGATACATACGGAAATATAGTTGGTGAAGGTAATTATAAAGATGGTGCTGGTATCCAGAAAGGATGGGGGCCGGATGGAAAACTGATAAGGAAAATAAGCTATATGGATAACCGGAAACATGGTAAGGAAATAATTTATAATTCAGAGGGTGATGTTGAAAAGGAAATTTTGTACGAATACGGTGAGGTGGTGGATGTGAATGAGTTCTGAGTGAAAAGTGAAAGGTGAAAGGTGAAAGGTAAAGAGTGAATATATCCGGGTAAAACATCCTGGAAATTTTAAACAGCAGCTTTCCTGATCCTTACAAGTTTTTCCAGTAAGTCTTCCAGAAGTGATAATTCGAGCATATTTTCTCCGTCAGACAATGCCTTTGCCGGATCAGGATGAGTTTCAATGAATATGCCGTCAACACCTGTTGCAATTCCTGCTTTTGCAATGGTTTCGATCATTTCAGGAGAACCACCGGTAACTCCCGTTGACTGATTGGGTTGTTGCAGAGAATGTGTAATGTCAAGTACAACAGGTATATTATTTTGCTTTAAGATGGGAATATTCCTGAAATCAACTATAAGGTCCTGATATCCGAACATTGAACCTCTTTCAGTGACCATGATCTTGTTATTCCCGGTTTTCCTGATCTTTTCGATGGCAAATTTCATGGCTTCCGCAGAAAGGAACTGTCCTTTCTTTATATTAATGGGTTTGCCGGTATGAGAGGCAGCAACCAGCAGATCCGTTTGCCGGCACAAAAATGCAGGGATCTGTATAAGGTCAATATATTCTGCTGCAAGTGCTGCTTCGGGCTCAGTATGGATATCCGTTATGGTTGGAATATCCAGTTTTTCACCAATTTCTCTGATTATTTTTAATGCTGTTTCATCCCCGATGCCTGTAAAGGATTCCAGTTTTGACCGGTTGGCCTTCTTGTAAGATGATTTGAAAATATACGGGATTTTTTGCCTTTCAGCGATTGAGTTAATCTTTTCGGCTATTTCGAAAGGGATTCTTTCATTTTCAATAACACAAGGACCTGCAATTAGAAAAAAATTGTTGCTTTCCAGATTTTTTATTTTAGGGATAGTATTCAGCATTTTATTTTATTGATTCAATTACAAAGTTCTAAAATTTATTTAAAACAGGAAGATATTTGGTATAATTCAATTGTAATTCAATTGTAATTGATGGTAATTCAATGGTAATTAATAGTTATTTGTTATTAGTTATTAGTTCGGTGTTCGATATTCGATATTCAATATTCATATTTGTCTTTCCACAAATATCTAAGTCTTTTCCTGATCTCTTCTTCACGGCGGTTTGATCCGGGATGATAGAATTTTTTCTCTGATATATCATCAGGGAGGAATTCCTGGTTTATGAAATTTTGCTCATAGTTATGGGCGTATTTGTAATCCCTGCCATACCCGATTTCCTTCATCAATGTGGTGGGGGCGTTCCGGATGTGCAGAGGTACGGAAAGATCACCGCTTTTACTAACTTCTGCTGTAGCTTCTTCAATGGCTTTGTATGCTGAATTGCTTTTCAGGGATGTTGCAAGGTAAATAACTGTCTGAGACAAGATTATTCTGCATTCCGGGTATCCGATTTGTGTAACTGCATTGAAACAGGCTTCAGCCAGTAAAAGTGCATTAGGGTTAGCGTTCCCGATGTCTTCGGAAGCAAGGATCAGCATGCGGCGGGCTATGAATTTCGGATCTTCACCTGCTTTGATCATGCGTGCAAGCCAGTATACAGCCGCATTGGGGTCACTTCCCCTGATTGATTTAATAAATGCACTGATGATGTCGTAATGCATTTCACCGGCCTTGTCGTATATAGCCAGATTTTGCTGAATAACATTCAGGGCCTTGTCGTTGGTGATGATGATTTCTTTTGCACCTTCTTCAGATTGTACGATCAATTCCAGTGCATTTAGTAATTTTCTGGCGTCTCCTCCCGAAATGCGTAATAAGGCTTCGTTTTCCTTAATAGTAATCTTTAATTGTTCTTGTTTTTCGATATAGATTTTCGCTTTATCCAGTAGTGTCAGAAGGTCATTTTTATCAAATGGCTTGAGGATGTATACCTGGCATCTTGAAAGCAGTGGTGAGATAACTTCAAAGGAAGGATTCTCAGTGGTAGCACCGATCAGTGTGATAATCCCTTTTTCAACGGCTCCCAGGAGAGAATCTTGTTGTGCCTTGCTGAATCGATGGATCTCATCAATAAAAAGGATAGCCGGACCGATACCATATCTGGCTTTCCGGATCACATCCCTCACTTCCTTTACTCCGGAACTTACGGCACTCAGAGTGTAAAACTCCTGTTTTAGTTGCTGGGATATTATATATCCAAGAGTTGTTTTTCCAACGCCAGGTGGCCCCCATAATATCATTGATGGAATATTCCCGGACTCAATGGCTTTCCGGAGAATAGCAGATTTGCCAACCAGATGCTGTTGCCCAAGAAAATCATTAAGGTTGTTTGGTCGTAATTGCTCAGCAAGTGGAGTAGTAGTTAACATGAATAAATATTCGTTTTAATTTTAGGATACCCAAATTTAAACAAAACTTCCTCATTTAATATTTCTTATTGGTTATTTCTTATTAATATTTCTGATTTTTCATTTCCGTTGAATCAATAACACTAATATTAATATATTTTTGGAAAATGCGAAGAAAAGTAAGCAGGGGGCAAGACTCTTTTAAAACTTTTTCCCGGTGAGCATAAGTACAAATGGAACTGCACCTATTGATAGAACCCCGGCAATTTTAAATGTAAGTTCCAGCCCCAGCCAGTCACTTAAAACACCTACAATAATGACAGACAACCCACCCATTAAAAAGCTGATGGTCACGTATATTCCATTTAAAAATGCCGGCCTTTCCGATGCCAGATCCTGTATAAGGGCAAGTATTATCGGAGTACTGCTAAATATAAAAAATCCCAACATTATTAGCAGTGGCAGTGCAAGATATTTACCAGAAATAACAAATAAAAGCATTAAAACAGGGGTCACAATGGAAATGATCAATAATGATTTTTTTCTCCCGATTTTATCCGAAATTGTTCCGGCAAATAAAGTTCCTATAGCACCGGCAAGTTCAAGAATGGATAAAGAAATACCTCCCATCCATAAACTTTCTCCTTTAAAGATCATAAAAGTTGGGAGGAAAACGGTCAATGCAGATTTCATAATGGACCGGAAGAATATAAGCCCGATCAGGATAATAAAAAACCCAAGATATTTTATTAGTGTTGATTTTATTCCTACCCATTGATCAGATTTTTTTATGTCTTGTGATATCTTGATTTTTCTGAAGCGAAAATACAGGATCATCGTGGCAATCACCCCAAAGGGAATTAACTTGTATGTACCTTCAAGTCCCCATAATGAGACGGCGCCCAGAATGATCAACGGGCCTACCGTTCTGGCTATTTCACCCCCAAACATATAATAACTCATGCCTTTGCCTATCTTAGTTCCGGATATCTTTTTGATCATTACCGGTGATGGAACATGAAACATCATGGAACTAATACCCATAACCAATAGCAATATGCATAATACTGTATAGGAAGGAGCAACACCGATCAAACTCATTGATACAGCTGTGATCGCAGGAGAACTGATAACCAGATAACGCATGGCAATTTTATCAGCCATTAGCCCCAGCAAAGGACTTAATAGCGAGGGAAGACGCTGGAATAATGATAAAACACCTACCAATGAAAAGGACATGCCGAGTTTATCTATTAAAAGTGGTAATACAGGGGCTAAAAAAGAAGAATATACATCATGTACAAGATGTGCAAGAGAGATGGTCAGGACATTACCACTTTGAAACTTTTTGTTCTGATCCTGGTCAGAAGTCATCTTTTCCTTTGGTATACATGTTGATATAAATAGGTTAAAAAGCAAAGGTAAAAAAAACAGGCAGAAGGCAGTTGATTAACGAATAACTACAAATATTATTAACGGTTATGAAGACGGTTGTTAATAATAATTATAAACTTC
>JAUWGC010000181.1 GCA_030606625.1 Bacteroidales bacterium
CAATAACCAAATCCGTAAAATATACCCAAAACGGTCCATGATGCCCCGGTTAAAAGCAGTATTATTAAATTTAGCTTTCGTGTTTTCTTCCATATCCATCCTGATAAATTGAACAGAATCAATATGGTGTGGAAAATCAGAAAGAAATAATCAAGAAAGATATATAATTTATTCATCTGAAAAATCTTTCAGCAATCTTCGGTATTCTGAAAAAACATTTGCACGGGAAATAAAACCGACATATTTCCCGTCTTTAAGTACAGGCAGGTTATAGTTCCCGGTTTTCTGGAATTTTTTCGCCACCTCTTCCATCGACTCATCGGGATCAATTAAAGTATTCGGCATATACATGAGACTGTTCACCTTGACATCATCATATTTCTCAGGTTTGAATATAATGTTGCGGATATCGTCAAGGAAAATCATACCATAAAAATTATTTTCTTCATCGATGACAGGAAAAATATTCCTGGTTGATTTGGTGATTACCTTTACAAGGTCACCCAGCGTGGCATCGGGCTTGACGGGTATAAAATTCTTTTCAATGAGTTTATTGACTTTCAATAAAGAAAGGATAGCCTTATCTTTATGGTGAGTGATCAGTTCACCCCTTTTTGCCAGCTGGTGAGTATATACGGAATTTGTGATAAACAGTCTGATCGTTGCGTAAGAAATAGTAGATGTGATCATCAGCGGGACGAATAGTTCATAACCACCTGTGATTTCAGCAATTAGGAAAATGGCTGTTAATGGTGCATGCAGGACCCCGGCAATAAGGCCACTCATTCCGACCATTGCGAAATTACTTTCAGTAAGAGGGCCAAATCCCAGGTAATTGAACAGATTGGCAAAAAATAAGCCTGCAAACGCACCCATAAACAGGGTGGGAGCAAAGATACCTCCTATACCTCCTGCCCCGAATGTCACAGAAGTCGCGATGGCTTTGAAAAACAAAATTAGCAGGAACAGGATGAATACAAGTATGATGCTATCTTTATAAGGAGAAAAGATACTGTTCTCGAAAAGGATACTATAGTCTCCCTTAAGGCAGGCATTGATCGCCTCATAACCTTCTCCGTAAA
Source organism: Bacteroidales bacterium (assembly GCA_030606625.1). Classification (GTDB taxonomy): domain Bacteria; phylum Bacteroidota; class Bacteroidia; order Bacteroidales; family B18-G4; genus JAUWGC01. The sequence goes on from JAUWGC010000181.1 coordinate 1,083, forward strand.
GGGTTGGGAATATGAAGATCAATATTCCCAGAATCAACCCGCCTATAATCCACCTATAATACCATGTTTTAATTTTTGAAAACCTGCTCTCAATTAAGATATATACTTTAGTGAAGTAAACAGAGATGAAACCTGCAAGAATCCCCAGCAGGATGTAATATGGGATATCATTGAATTCAAATCCTTTTACAATTTCAAGGGGGTAAAGAACCGAATTGCCCAGAAAATAATAAGAAGTGAGCAGGCCTGTGGCAGAAGCGATCAAAAGAGGAATCACCGATGCCAGTGTCAGGTCGATCATAAGTACTTCAATGGCAAATACTACTGCAGCAATAGGTGATTTGAAAATGGCAGCCATTGCTGCTGAACTGGCCAGGCCGAGCAATAATGTGATCTGTTTATAATTAAACCGGAATAATTGGCCCAGGTTGGATCCGATGGCAGCACCAGTTGCAACAGTGGGCCCTTCAAGACCTACTGAACCTCCAAAACCAACGGTAAATATACTTGTGATGATGGAAGAGAATATATTGTGTCTTTTGATGATCCCGTGGTTCTTTGAGATAGCATACAAAACACTTGGGATTCCATGCCCGACATGTTGCTTGATAAGAAATCTTATGTAAATTACGGTGATGAGAATGCCTATTGCCGGATAAATGAAATAAAGATAATGATGATAATAACTGGTAAATCCGCTGGTAAGACATTCTTTGACAAGAAGAACCCCGTTTTTGATGATCACAGCACCTAACCCGGCAAGGATACCAATAACCAAGCTGATAATCATCATAAAATGCTTATCACTGATATGGTTTATCCGCCAGATGAGGAACCGTGTAAGCAGAGGTAACCTTTTCATATATTAATTAAATCCTTGCGAAGTAAAAATATAAATAATTCCGAAAGGTAACAAAACCAGATCGATCTTTTATATCTTAGCGTGAAATTGATTATGAAAAGGATCATCTCATATAACGTAAATGGTATTCGTGCAGCATTAAAAAAAGGCCTTCTGGATTGGATTAAAATTGTGGATCCGGATATTATTTGTTTACAGGAAACCAAAGCACAGCCCGAGCAAATACCGCTCTTTGATTTTGAAGAAGCTGGGTATATCAACTACTGGTTTTCTGCCAGGAAGAAAGGATACAGTGGGGTTGCCCTGTTGACCAAACAGACGCCTGACAATGTGCTGTTTGGCATGGATATTCCAAAATATGATAACGAGGGAAGATTCCTGAGAGCTGACTATGGAGATGTATCAGTGGTAAGTGTTTATTTTCCTTCAGGTTCAAGCGGAGATGCCAGACAAGCCTTTAAAATGCAATGGCTTGAAGACTTTCAGAATTATATTGACAATTTAAAGAAGGAAAGGCCTAACCTGATCATTTGCGGAGATGTTAATATTTGTCATGAAGCAATAGATATCCATGATCCTATCGGTAATGCAAAAAGTACAGGCTTTCTGCCTGAAGAAAGAACATGGATGAGCAAATTCCTGGAAAGTGGCTTTATAGATTCATTCCGTTATTTCAACAAAGAACCGAACAATTATACATGGTGGAGTTTCAGGGCTAATGCCAGGGCAAGGAATCTGGGATGGCGTATCGATTATTGTATGGTGAGCCTTTCTCTTGAAAGCAAGATGAAAAGAGCACTGATACTCCCGGAAGCCAAACATTCTGACCATTGCCCGATAGTACTGGAAATTGATTTTAAGGGAAAGAAAAACAGGAATCCATAAAATTTAAACAAACAAGCATGTAAACAATTCCTCTGTTTTTCTGACATTTATGATCTCTATTTTTAAATTTTCCGGATTGTATGTTTTTTT
>JAUWGC010000149.1 GCA_030606625.1 Bacteroidales bacterium
GGTGGGGGGAGTGCACGAATGGTGCGGCACTTTCGGGGACTGTGCGGTGGGAAGTTTGACCGTGGGGAGAAAGGGCTTCATTCGTGCTGCCTTTTTCTTTGGTTCGTTTCTTTTGGGCAAGCAAAAGAAATGAACAAGCAGAATAGACGGCGGGCACTGATAAAGACATGCCGTTGGCCACGAAGTGATTCCTTCGGAACTTCCCTATGGGAAAAGGACAAAAACAAAATTCAATCTGCCGGAAAACCGGCTACACAGAATAAACTAACAATGTTGTTAGATGAAAGTTGAATAATAAATATTACTTCTGAAATTACTATCAATAACGAGACACAGAAGGTTGTATATAATATTCTGCCAAAATATAACAGAAGTGAAAATATAAGATACTAATAACTTAATAACTATTTTCCTCACTAATCACGCCTCCTGCTTAAACTTTAAAACCTTGAGCTTTAAGAAACTATACATAGAAACCTTCGGTTGCCAGATGAACTTCTCCGACAGCGAGATCGTGGTTTCGATCATGAATGATACAGGTTATGAAGTTACAGGTAAAGTTCAGGAAGCAGATATCATTTTTATCAATACCTGTTCGGTCAGGGAAAATGCCGAACAAAGGGTTTGGAACAAGCTAAGGGAATTAAAATCATTGAAGAAGAAAAACCCTGGTCTCAGGATCGGTATACTGGGTTGTATGGCAGAGAGATTAAAGAAAAAAATGTTTGAAGAAGAGGCTGTTGACCTGATTGCCGGTCCGGATTCATACCGCAGCCTGCCAGGTTTGATATCTGCAACCTTGCAAGGGCAAAAGGCAGTGAATGTTCTTTTGTCAACTCAGGAAACTTATGCAGAGATCGATCCGGTAAGATATGATTCGAATGGGGTGACAGCTTTTATTTCTGTCATGCGCGGATGTGAAAAATTTTGTGCTTATTGTGTTGTTCCGTTTACCAGGGGCAGGGAACGCAGCCGTGATCCTGCAACCATTATTGATGAGGCCGGAAAATTGTTTGAAAAGGGATACAGGGAAGTGACACTGCTTGGGCAGAATGTGAATTCCTATAAATGGGTAACGGAAAACGGATCTGTCAATTTTGCCGGGTTGCTTGAGATGGTAGCTATGGTTAATCCAGGGTTACGTATCCGGTTTGCTACTTCACATCCCATGGACCTGTCGGATGAATTGCTGAAAACCATGTCTGGCCACAATAACATATGTAAATCCATACACCTCCCTGTGCAGTCGGGAAGCAGCCGAATTCTTGAGCTGATGAACCGCAACTATACCCGCGAATGGTACATGGCCCGGATAGAAGCTATCCGAAAGTTCATGCCTGATTGTACGATATCTACCGATATCATTGCCGGTTTTTGTTCTGAAACGGAGGAAGACCACCGGCAAACTTTATCACTGATGGAATGGGTGGGTTATAATTATGCATTCATGTTCAAATACTCTGAAAGGTCAAATACCATTGCAGCCAGGAAGTACAGGGATGATATTCCGGATGAGGTTAAAGGAAAACGTTTGCATGAGATCATAGATAAACAGCGAAAGCTGTCTTATGCAAGCAATAAAAAAGATGTTGGAAAAACATTTGAAGTGTTGGTAGAAGGTTTTTCAAGAAAATCAAAACATCATCTGAGTGGCCGGAATACCCATAACAAAGTTATTGTATTTCCGGGAAAAGACTACAAACCTGGTGATTATGTCCATGTAAAAGTCACGGATTGTACATCCGCAACCCTGATAGGAGAAGCTGTTGAATAAAAGTCAAAAATAAATCCAATTAAATAAAAAAATCATACACTTATCTTATCTTTATGCCAAATTTTTAACTCATGGCAAGAACAATTAAAGGTACCATATCCCAGATCATAGGACCGGTAATTGATGTGACTTTTAAAGATGAAGCTGATCTCCCCAATATTTATGATGCTCTTGAAGTTACGAATGACCTCGGAAATGTCATTGTTCTGGAATGCCAGCAGGATATTGGTGAGAATACTATCAGGACCATAGCTATGGACTCCACTGACGGACTCCGCCGGGGAATAGATGTAATTTCTACCGGTGAGCCAATTACAATGCCAACTGGTGAAGATATCAGAGGTCGTTTGTTCAACGTGATTGGTAAACCCATTGACGGACTGGGGCCTGTGGAGAAGAAAAACCCTTTACCGATACACCGGGATCCTCCGAAGTTTGAAAATCTTTCAACCATACAGGAGGTACTTTACACAGGTATCAAGGTAATTGATATGATAGAGCCTTATGCCAAAGGTGGGAAGATAGGGTTGTTTGGTGGTGCAGGAGTAGGCAAAACGGTTATCATTATGGAGCTGATTAACAATATTGCCAAGAAATATTCGGGACTATCCGTGTTTGGTGGTGTTGGAGAACGAACCCGTGAGGGTAATGACCTTTTGCGTGAGATGATCGAGTCACGTGTGATAAGGTATGGTGATGAATTCATGGAAGATATGGAGAACGGAGGTTGGGACCTTTCAAAAGTTGACAGAAAAAAACTATTAGAATCCCAGGCAACTCTTGTCTTTGGCCAGATGAACGAGCCTCCGGGTGCACGTGCACGTGTTGTTCTTTCCGGCCTGACACTTGCCGAATATTTCAGGGATGGGGATGATAAATCAGGTGGAAGGGATATACTTTTCTTTATTGATAACATCTTTCGTTTCACACAGGCTGGTTCTGAAGTATCGGCTTTGCTTGGCCGGTTGCCATCTGCTGTGGGTTATCAACCAACTCTGGCTACCGAAATGGGACTTCTGGAAGAGAGGATCACATCCACCAAGCGGGGATCCATCACATCGGTACAGGCAATTTATGTGCCTGCTGATGACCTGACAGACCCTGCTCCGGCCACAACTTTTGCCCACCTGGATGCTACAACCGTTCTAAGCCGAAAAATTGCCGAGCTGGGTATTTATCCTGCCGTTGACCCGTTGGATTCAACTTCCAGAATACTTACACCTGATGTTGTTGGCGATGAGCATTATAATACTGCACAGCAGATTAAGGAAATATTGCAGCGTTATAAGGAATTACAGGATATCATTGCCATCCTTGGTATGGAAGAACTATCGGAAGAAGACAAGCTTGTCGTGCACCGTGCACGGAGAGTACAAAGATTCTTGTCCCAGCCTTTCCATGTTGCAGAGCAATTTACCGGAATCCGGGGTACAACAGTCAATATTGAAGATACTATCAAGGGATTTAAAGCTATTATGGATGGTGAAGTGGATGAATATCCCGAAGCAGCATTTAACCTGGTTGGAACACTGGATGAAGCTATTGAGAAAGGCAAAGAAATACTTGCCAAAAGTAATGAATTAATGAATAATATATAGCCTGGTATGTACCTGGAAATCATAACACCAGATAGCACCATCTATACAGGAGAGGTAAATCTAATACAATTCCCCGGTTATGATGGCTCATTCGAAGTATTGAATAATCATGCACCTTTGATTTCAGTTCTTAAGGCCGGTAAGATCAAGGTGAAAGATAATAATGATCAGCTTCAGTATTTCGAAATAAATGGTGGCGTGGTTGAAGTATTGAAGAATACGGTTTTGGTATTAGCTGAATGATTTTCCCTGGCCGATAGGATAATTATTTATCCAGGCAATATGACTTTATTGCTTTTTCTGCATCGTAATACCCCATATCTTTAGCCTTTTGCCAATCGTAACAGGCATCATGGAGATTTTTAAGATAATAGTGAGCTAACCCCCTGTTATAATAAGCTTCAGCATAGTTGGGTTTTAATTCAATGGCTTTATTAAAATCCTTAATTGCTCCGATATAATTATTTGACCGCCCACAAACAGTTCCCCTGTTGTAATATGCTTTGGCATAATTGGGATTGATCTCAATTGCACGGTTATAATCTTTGATTGCATTCCGGAAGTCTTTCCTGTGATAATAGATCAGGCCACGATAAAGAATGGAAAGGGTATCTTCAGGATTGATGCCAATGGCATATGTAAATGCATCTGTCGCGCCTACGTAATCATTCAATTTAAATTTCCCATAACCAAGGTTATAATAGGCTTTGCCATTTTCAGGATCCAACTCTATCACCTTTTCAAATTCCTTGACCCCCCCCGCAAAATTATCTTGTTCATATTTAAGGGTTCCAAGGTTGAAATGATGCATGGCATCATGTTTTTCGATATTAGGTTGGCCTGCTGTGCCACTGTCACCCAGGATCATGTTTTTTTCACTATCGTCCTGGATATCAAAACTTATGTCCCTGGCAATCTTATTTTCCTGCTCTATCTTCTGTTTTTCGGCCTCATCCTTACGACTTTCATCTGATGATTGTGAACAAGAGAAAAAGATACCTGCAAGTAAAATGATGAAGATGATTTTTTTCATAAACATGTATTGTTAAAAGTTACTTTATTTCAATTTGAGGACAAAATTATAAAAAAGACAGAAAAGAACATGGTGGTTAGGCATAATAACCAAGCATTATTAATCAATTAATTACCTTTTTGAAATATTCATCAGATGCATTTCCAGATCGGAAAGCAGGTAATCAATATGCTTTACGGTGTTCATGTCAATCATGTAAGCAGTCAG
>JAUWGC010000168.1 GCA_030606625.1 Bacteroidales bacterium
ATATTCATTACATAGATACAGATCTTTTATATACACATAACTGGGAAGTACTCGATTTAATTCCTGCAAAGAAGTATGATTATATTTCTTTTACTTTCGGACTGAGTGAAGATAAAAACCAATCTTTAATGTTTGTTAACCCCCCGCAATCGTTGATGTTCTGGCCGGAATACCTCGGCGGCGGATATCATTATATGAAGCTGAATGGTAAGTGGTTAACTCCGGACCAGCAAATCAGCCCTTTTGATTTTCATTTGGGAATAGGGCAGATTTATGATTCGACAGGGCAGATCACGGGATTTATTCAAAATTATTTCGAGATAGTTTTACCAAATTCTGCTTTTACACTTTCCGAAAACCAGGTCGTTACAATTAATATCATTATGAACATTGAAAATTGGTTTCGCTCACCAAATACATATGACCATAATGTCTGGGGACCGGATATCATGCAAAAACAGGCAGCTATGCATTTGGCATGTGAGAATGGACATGATGTATTTTCTGTTGGCAGTATTGAATAATAAATGGCAAGATTTTGATGATGATTATTATGAAATTAAGAATATGGATTGTTGCATTTTTGTTGGTTTTATCCGCAATGATATTCATCCTTGTTGCTTGTAAGAAGGATGAGGAAACTGAATGGGTATCCAGCGGGCCGACACCATATACAATTGATATTCCGTTTGGTTTCCCCACTATATTAAATATCCCGGAAGACAACCCGATGACCGTGGAAGGGATTGAATTAGGGAGGTATCTTTTTTATGACGGCAGAGTTTCCGGCCGTACACATCCCGATTCCCTGATGAGCTGTGCAACCTGCCATATCCAGGAAAACTCTTTTGAGTGTGGAATTGATCATCCGGTATATCAGGGAGGATTCACCCATGGTATAACGGGTATTCCAACACCCCATGTGATGCTGCCAATGATCAACCTTGTGTGGAATCACTCAGGATATCTCTGGAATGGAATGATTTACCCCGAAAATCCGGATCACAGGTTCAGGAATATTGAAGACCTGGTTTGGATGGGTATTGTCGCACCGCATGAGATGAACAGCGACACCAATAAGGCAAAAGAGGTTATTCAGAATACACCCGGGTATCCTGAGCTATTCAAAAAGGCTTTTGGCTCGGAAAATGTAACGGTGAAAAATATGGGCAAGGCCATTGCCCAGTTTATCCGTACCTTCATATCGGTTAACTCGAAATTTGACCGTTATATGCGGGGGGAAGAACAACTGACAGCATCAGAGTTGAGTGGATATGTTCTTTTTACCACAGAAGAAGGTGCAGATTGTTTCCATTGCCACGGAGGCTATGGAAATCCATTATTTTCAACCCACCTTTATTACAATAATGGTAAAGATACTGTTTTTAATGATCCCCGCGACAGGTATGCTATAACAGGTGATCCCAATGATAAAGGCTGTTACAAGGCCACTACGCTCAGGAATATAGAACTTACCGGCCCTTACATGCATGATGGCAGGTTTGCAACATTGGCAGACGTCATTGAGTTTTATTCACATAACTTGGTATGGTCACCTTATATAGATCCCTTGATGCATCATATCGGCAATAATGGTGTACAACTGACTCCATCCGAAAAAGCCGACCTGACCGCCTTCATCAAAACCCTGCATGATGATGAATTTATGATAAATCCTGATTTCTCCAAGCCGGATAAGTTTCCGGATGAACAGTGACTGACCAGTGACAAGTTAAAATTCTGGCTTCATGCCCAGATTATAGAACACGAAGGCCCACATGTCGGTTGATTCATCTATTTGCTTGGATGTTGGTTTACCGGCACCGTGACCTGCCTTGGTTTCAATTCTGATAATGACAGGATTGTCACCGGCATTTTTTTCCTGTAGTGTAGCCATGAATTTGAATGAGTGAGCAGGTACGACCCTGTCGTCATGATCGGCTGTAAAGGCTATTGTGGCAGGGTAGCTGACCCCTTCTTTGATATTATGCAAGGGCGAATAACCCAGCAGGTAATTGAACATGGCACTGTCATCCTCGCTTGTCCCGTAGTCTGAAGCCCAGGCCCAGCCAATGGTGAATTTATGATACCTTAGCATGTCGAGCACGCCAACAAATGGTACGGCAACTTTGAATAATTCAGGCCGCTGTGTTATGCACGCACCAACAAGCAATCCCCCGTTAGAACCGCCCATGACGGCAAGTTTTTCCGGAGATGTGTATTTTTCTTTGATAAGGTATTCCGCTGCAGCAAAAAAATCGTCAAAAACATTTTGTTTTTGTTTTTTGATTCCTGCCTCATGCCAGTCTTTACCATACTCGCCACCACCCCTGATATTGGCTACTGCATATATACCTCCGTTTTCCAGGAATATCAGTCTGTTTACCCTGAAACTGGGTGTAATGCTGATGTCAAAACCACCATAACCATATAAAAGTGTGGGATTGTTTCCATCGAGTTCGATCCCTTTCTTATATACGATAAACATAGGCACCTGTGTTCCATCCTTGCTTTCATAAAATACCTGTTTCGTTTCATATTCATCGGCATTGAAATCTATTTCAGGCTGCTTGTAAACAGTTGATTCATTTGTTCTGATATCATATTTATAAATTGTGGATGGAAAAGTAAATGAAGTGAATCCATAGAAGGCAATTGGGTCTCCCTTTTCACTATGGAAGCCGGCTAATGTACCAAGTGTGGGTAGCTGAATTTCTTTATCATATTTTCCGTTTCGGTGATAAACATGTGCTTTGTTGTTGGCATCTTTCATGTATTCAACTACGATATAATCACCAATAAGGCTAACGGATTCAAGGACTTCCTCTTTTTCAGGAATGAGGGTAACCCAGTTTTCCTTTTCCGGATGCCTGGCATCGATCAGCAATAACTGTTTCTTTGGCGCATTGTAGTTGGTTAATACCAGTAATTTATCGCCAAGGTTGTCAATAACTCCAAAATCATGATCAAAGTTATCCATAAGAGTTATGAAGTCACTGTGTTTTTTGTTCAGGTCTTTAAAATAGAGTGCATTGCCACTGGTGGATTCTGCTTCATATAAAAGAAGAAATCTTTCATCTTCAGTTGTTCCTACATAATAATTCCTTTGTGGATAATCTTTGTTTTCATGTATCAGGATATCTTTTTCTTGTGGTGTCCCAACTTTATGGTAAAATACTTTGTGAAACTCATTTTTGTTGCTCAACTCTTCTCCTTCTTTTGGCTTATCATAGCGACTGTAAAAAAATCCATGGTCTTTCCAGGACATGCCTGAAAACTTAATCCACTCCAGATGATCTGGCAAAGTATCGCCGGTGGTGATATCCATAACATAGATCTCGTTCCAGTCGGATCCTGCCCTGGAAATTTTATAAGCCATATATTTTCCATCATGAGATACATCAGTGCCGGCAAGGGCTATTGTACCATCTTCCGACAGGGTGTTAGGATCGAGCAGGACGCGGGGTTCTCCATCCAATCCTTTCTGTATGTATAACACACTTTGATTTTGTAACCCGTCATTCTTATAAAATAAATAATATTTACTTTCTTTGAAAGGAACACCATATCTGGGATAATTCCATACCTCTGTAAGACGCTCACGGATTTTTTCACGGTAGGGTATCTTTTCGAGATAAGCTTCGGTAATTTTATTCTCGG
>JAUWGC010000083.1 GCA_030606625.1 Bacteroidales bacterium
AACATCGTTAAATTCCTGGTGTGAAGTTAATACTCCATTTCCGTCCCATTCACCAAGTTTATCATATCCTGATCCGCTTAAACTAAGGCCTAATCCGCCTCCTGGCCATAACTTGTCTGTTCTTGTTGTAATGGCTGCGCCCAAGTTATCCGTGATATAATATACAGGCCGGCCATTCTCTATTTTCATCAATTCCATTTCAGTACCATCATCAAGCACCTGGCGTACAGGCAAATTATTTTGTTTTGCCCATTCAATGGCTTCAGCTTTTTGCCTTTCGGCCTCAATCTTTTTTATTCGCGCGAATTCCAACAGCTTATCCACATTCGTCTCCGTTTGAGCAAATGCACCAAATCCAATAACAGCAAAGAAGATATATATAAGGGTGATCTTTCTCATTATCAGAGTATTTTTAAAAGTTTTGTTCATATCAACTCAATGAGATATGAAAATATTATTTGGAAAAATAAAAATATACAAATCAGAACGTGAAATCAATAGGGGAAATTACTATTTTTTTCACTATTATCAACATTCATGGAAATATATATTTATGTTTATGAATTACATGTTACCGGATATAAAAAATCCTCTGCGTTTGCAGAGGATTTATCTTAGTGGTGCCACCTGGAATTGAACCAGGGACACACGGATTTTCAGTCCGTTGCTCTACCAACTGAGCTATGGCACCCTTATGAAAATGGAAAAACAAAAGTAATACAGATTTTTTTAAATGTGAAATTTTTCTACATAATTTTGCTGACCCTTCGTCCTGCAAAATTTTAGCCCCATTAAACTCTTTTCACTACTCACTAACCACCAATCACTAATCACTAATCACTACTAACAACAACACCGCTATCCCTTAAGGAAATTATGAAAACAAGTCCTGTGCGTATATTCCGGTTCTTGTTAAAGGCAGCGACAAAGTCGATCCGAATGATCTTGAATATATTCTTTACACCAATGTTGATCTCGAAGTAATCATTTTTATAGTTACTGTTTAAATAACGGACACCCCCGATTGCCCGCCACTTGGTCTTTCTCAGCAACGGAAGTTTGTTAAAGATAAAACCGTTAAAATGATGTTCATAAAACGCTTCAATATATGTTTTATTAGTACTGTACTTATAATAATCCAGTAACTGGTATGCATCGAAACGTCTATCTGCAACAATGGTTCTGTTTCCGTTAAAGTGATGATAATCCATGAATTCCATTTTCCTGTTATTAAAGAAAGTGCCATAATTACCCTTGTATTTGCTTTCTCCGAGTAATCCCATTTTGAACTTCCCAATAATACCAATCTCAATATTGTCATAATCCACATCACTCCCCAAAAAACCATTTATTCCCTTTTCATAGGATACATAAATGTCAGGGTATTTTGAACCCAGAATTACCTTATTAGGGACAGAAATAAATTTCTGTTTGAACCGGAAGCGGAAAGATGCTGAAAATATGAAGGCCTGATTTCGTTCGAAAGCAGGATTAAAATTTTCCGGGTCCTGCGGGTCATTACTTGTATATTCACGGGATGAATAATTTACCCATTTATAGTTTGTGGTGTTGACAAAAGGTTTCCGGTCGGCATACTCTAATTTCGTAAAAAGAAATATCCCATTGGACAGTTCCAAATAATGATCTGCGTTTATAAAGGTCTTTTCGTAGATCTTCATATAATTTTTTTCATCCAACAGGGTATATATTGTATTAAGCAAGGGTGAAATTGGATTTTGTGAATTATATTGCACGGGCTTAATTCCTGCTGCAACTTTCAGGTTAGAAAACTTTTTTGGATTGTAATAATAACCGGCTGCAATATCATAACTCCAATGTTTGTTTGAAAAACCATATCCAACAGATTGATTCAGTGAAATCCTTTTTCTGTTTGAGAATCTTCGGGAATAACCCAGATCCAGTCGCAGGGCTAAGCCCTGAACGGTATTAAACTGTATAGTGGTTAACGGAGAGCCTATGCTGAAAGTAGTACTGTCTCTTCTCCTGTAATAGCTGTAACCAAAGATCAGATCGTTCCAGCTGAATTTATTGTATTTTCTGTCAAGGGAGTCGAGATATTCCCTTGACTTGCGAACTATCTGAAGGCTGTCTTGTTTTTTATAATTATTTTTTTCTTTATTTGTCAGGGGAATAGGCCGGTTTTTTTCCCAGTAAATGGAGTCTTTTTTATTTGCATCAGGATCAATCTTTATAACCTCATTATTGAAAAATTTATCTTCAAAAACATTATCAAAAACATAATTCGTGTTTTGTGAATGAAATACACCATTACCGGCGAATTTTTTTCCAAATAGATTGATTGAGAAATAGAACCGGAGTCCCTGTGTAAAGGTCATCCAGGTACTATCATTAACAGGAACCCTGTTTTTAGCAATATTAATAGAATCAATAAAATCCACTTGCGCCTCATGGCCGATTGTAAGGTCTACACTATGAATACACCAGAAATCTTCAATAATATAAATATATCCTTTAAAAACCGGATCTATTTTGCGTTTGGGAATAACTCTTATTTTATTGATAAGCATTTCGCCTTCAATGAATGTTCCTTCCAGTTTATACTTATAATAGAATAACGCATTAAAAGCGATAGGGGAGATGAAGCCTCTTTTACTGCGGTCAAGAGGTAAGCTGATATTATTCTTGTAAAAATTCATCATAAAAAATGAAACATAATTCATGCTGAAGCCCCTGTCGTTACCACTGACCTTTGAAGACACCATTTCTTCCTTGATCTTGTCAGGTTGTTGAAAACTGATCCTGGATTCTGATTCTGAAAGATAAAAAATACCAAGGATTGAATCATTTTCCGTATTTAGTGAATCTCCAAACATTACATCAGGAGCTTCTGTTATTTCAAAGATCCCTTTAGTATAAACATCACAGGTATAATTTTCAACCTGGTTCAAATAATCTTTTCGTTTTCTGATGGCATTCCTGATGATACGGTAAGCAGGGTCTTCAGCAGAAGCACTGATGGTAACTTCCCTTAACATTATTTTGTCGAGCTGAAGCTTGATATTAAGATAAACCGGTTTGTCTGAAACATGAATTATTTTAGTTTGCTTTTTATATCCAACATACTGAAAGACTATTTCATGATCTCCATCAGGTATATCCAGTTCAAAAATGCCTTCAGGGTTGGTAGCTGTTCCCATTGTCGAACCTTTGATATATACACTTGCAAATGGTAAAGGCTCATCGTTTGTATCCGTCACCAGCCCCCTGACTATCCCGGCATTTGCAATGTTAATAAAGCACAACAGAAATATCAGAAATAATGTATATGACCATAAATTCATAAAGATAAAAGACAAAAGTAAAAAGATAAAAGTGAAATGTGAAATGTGAAAAGAAAAAAGATATGAAAAACAATTGGCAAAACAGCTAACGGCAAAACGGCTAACGACCTTCGGCTTGCAAAATTTTAGTCTCCCTGAACACATTTTCACTATCTTTACACTCTCAATCTATCATTTTCAGGACTTTATGAAACTGGTTATCGATTTTGGCAACACACTAAAGAAAATTGCCATATTTGACAAAAACATTATGGTGGATCTTGCTGTCTTCCATGATCTTTCAATAAATGATCTGATAAACTTCCTGGGAAAATATCAACAGGTAGATGCATCTATTCTTTCTTCGGTGATCCAATACCCTGAAGAAATTAAAAATTATCTTAACAATAAAACCTGTTTCATCGAATTAACCGGGCAAACTCCTCTCCCCATCACAATTAAGTATAAAACTCCGGATACACTTGGCAGGGATCGCATTGCTGCAGCTGTTGCCGGATGTTTTTTGTATCCTGATAAAAATGTGCTTGTCATCAATGCCGGTACATGCATCACGTATGACTTGATAACTACCGGAAAAGAATACCTTGGCGGAAGTATTTCTCCGGGAATTAATCTTCGCTACAAGGCCCTGCATAATTTTACAGGTATGCTTCCGTTAATAGAAAAGACCGATGATCCACATCTGATTGGGCAATCAACTAAAGACTCGATCGTTTCGGGAGTACAACTTGGAGCCCTTGCAGAAATGGAAAACTTTATTAACCAGTACAGGAAAATTTACAGGGATTTAACAATTATTTTAAGCGGGGGAGATGCTAATTATTTTGATAAGAAACTAAAAAATAACATCTTTGCAGTCCCGAATATCGTACTTTCAGGTTTGAAAATAATTTTGGATTTTAATGCTTAGTTGTAAAGCCAGTAACCGATTGTTTCTGATTTTGTTTATTCTGTTCTGTTCCGTGCATATTTTTGCCCAGGTCAGGATAAGCTCACCCTATTCACTTTTTGGTATCGGACAATTAAGAGTCGGCAGCTATAATGTTGCTTTGATGTCAATGGGAGGAATAAGGAATGCTATGAGCAGCCCTTACTATGTGAATTATTCCAATCCCGCTTCATATACTGCATTCGATTCCACTTCATTCGTATTCGAAGGAGCTGTTTTAACCAACTATACCAATCTCAAAACATCCGAGTTATCAGAAAATGCAACATACGGATCTCTTGGTTATATCCTTTTGGGCTTTCCCATTTCCAGATGGTGGAAAAGCAGTCTGGGACTCTTGCCGTTCAGTGACGTTGGTTACAATATGGTTGAAGAACGATCCCTGACAAATATTGGCAATACACAAACAGCATACGAAGGTTCGGGAGGCATTAACAATCTGTTCTGGGGAAATGGTTTTAAGATCACAAAGAATTTTTCCCTGGGATTTAATGCTATCTATTATTTTGGATCTATCGATAAAACCAGGTCGGTCTATTTTCCTGATTCCCTTCTGACCTATTTAAACACAAGAATAATTAACAAGATCAGGATCAGTGATCTCTCTCTGAACTTTGGGGCCCTTTACAAAAAAACATTAAAAAACGATTTAGTATTTTCAACCGGTCTTTCATTTGGTTATGAAACCAATATTTCTGCTGAAAGAGAATATCTCTCTCAAACCTTCCAGGGAGGGATCAATTCCGTAGAGTATTTCGTTGACACCATCACTT
Source organism: Bacteroidales bacterium (assembly GCA_030606625.1). Classification (GTDB taxonomy): domain Bacteria; phylum Bacteroidota; class Bacteroidia; order Bacteroidales; family B18-G4; genus JAUWGC01. The sequence goes on from JAUWGC010000083.1 coordinate 5,046, forward strand.
ACGAACCTAAGCAGAAGGGGAATATTAAAATACCAACTTATACAGGCGTAGGGTTCGCATTGGAAAGTCCCGATCATTGGCTTATTGGCGCAGATTTTAATTGGCAAAACTGGGAAAAATACAGCGCCTTCGGGTACAGCGATTCTTTAAAAAACAGTTTTGATGTTGCCATTGGCGGATACTTCATTCCTGATAAACACAGCATACACGGTTATTTCAAAAAAGTCACTTACCGTTTCGGTGGAAGGTACTCCACAACATACCTTAACCTTAAAAACAAACAAATTAGTGAATTTGGCATAAGTTTTGGACTTGGTTTACCATTAATGCATTCCAAGTCAACACTGAATTTAGGTTTTGAATTTGGTCGAAGAGGGACAACCTCCAATAACCTGATTCAAGAAAGTTTTATTAAATTTACATTGGGAATATCCATATATGAAAGGTGGTTCATCAAGAGTAAATACCATTAAACCAACTCGCAGTAGAACTACGAGTAAATTTCCGTCTACTCGTCCGCCAAAGCGAACGCGCAGGCGGATTAAAGCCAATAATATTAACCAATTTAAAAAATACCAGGAAATGAAAGCAAAAGTATTTTCCTTATTGATAAGTTTATTTATCCTTTTTTCATCATTTACCTCCCTGAATGCCCAGGAGAAAAAGATCCCAAAATATGGGAAAGACAGTATCACCTGTATTATGAATTTTTCCCTTTACAAGGAGGTTTTCAAACAATGGAAAAGCAGCAAGTACAAGAACGAATCAGTAAAAGATGCTATAATGCCCTGGAGATACGTATTCATGAATTGTCCTGCCTCCAGGCAGAGTATATATCTGGATGGTGTTAAAATAATGGATTGGAGGATCAAAAACGAGAAAGATGCAGCTATTAAGGATAAACTGATCGATACACTAATGATGATTTATGACCAACGAATTCAATATTTCGCTAAAGAAGGCTATGTACTTGGCCGTAAAGGGGTTAGTCTGTATAAATTAAGGCCCGAGGATTACGAACAGATATATGAGATACTGAAACGTTCTGTTGAATTAACCGGCAATAAATCATATCCCGATGTGCTTGTTTTCTATATGAGGGCAACCAAGAAAATGATCGATGAAAACAAAGCTTCTGAAGATATCATCTTCGATAACTATGATATAAGCAGCAAAATCATTGACTTCAACATGGCTAAATTTAAGGATGACCCGAAAAAACGCAGCAATTGGGAAAATGTCAAAGGCAATATTGACATTACATTTGAACCTTATGCCACCTGCGATGCCCTGATCATGATCTACGGGAAAAAATTCAAGGAAACCCCGGAAGATATTACCCTGCTGAAAAAGATAACAAAAATATTAGACAAAAAGAAATGTGTTGATGACCAGTTGTATTTTGATGCCACCCTGAAACTTTATAAGCTGGAGCCCAATCCCGAATCTGCATATTTGATCGGCAAAATGTTTCTTAAGCAAGAAGAGTACGGCAAGTCTGTTAGTTATCTCAAGGAAGGTGAAAAACTAGAAGATGAAGAAGACATTGCCAACAGTTACCTTTTGCTGTCTGAAGCATATTCCCGGCTGAAAAATTATCCGGTTGCAAGATCGTATGCATTGAAGTCGATCAAACTACGCCCTGATGAAGGCCATCCTTATCTCCTGATCGGCGACATGTATGCCTCCAGTGCAAAAAAGTGCGGGGATAATGAACTCACCAATAAGGTGGCTTACTGGGCTGCTGTAGATAAATACTATACTGCAAAACGTGTTGATCCTTCTGTAGCAGGAATCGCAAATGACCGTATTTCAACCTATTCGACTTACTTCCCTCAACAGGAAACCATTTTCTTCTATAATCTTAATGAAGGAGATGAATACACTGTTGAATGCTGGATCAATGAAAAGACAATCGTTCGTGCCGCCAGACAATAATGAATACAGAAATAGCTGGCAGGAAGAGAGACTGGGAAAGAATGAATAAACGAATAAACATATTGGCTCAAAAACAGATCGATATCTTGAAGCTTCTGAATAGATACACTACCGGTAAGCTCCTTAAATGTTTCGTTATATCCATAATTTTAACAATGTCTTTTGCATGCAAAAACGATATGAAAGATATCACGGCATTTGGAAGCATGCTGGATACTCTGCCTGATCAGTCGGCCAGGGATATTGAATTCACTTACAGTGATTCAGCCAGGATACAGATTAAGCTTACCAGCCCATTTATGAACAGTTATAAAGGAAATGATCCTTATATGGAATTTCCGGAAGGCTTTAAAGTTGTTTTTTATGATACCCTGATGAATATCACAACCCGGATAACTGCCAACTACGGTATTAACTATCAAAACAGGAAAATCATGGAGGCACGCAGTGATGTAGTAGTCATTAACTACATAACCGATGAAAAACTTAATACGGAAGAGCTTATTTGGGACCAGCGTAAAGAAATTATATTCTCCAATAAATTTGTCAAAATCACTTCAGAAGATGGGGTATTATACGGTGACGGACTTGAATCGGACCAGACATTCTCCAAACGAAGAATCATCAATCCTTCAGGAGAGATCCTGATCGAAGACGATGAAAATTCCCAAAAGCCACCGGATGACTAAGTTATTAACTTCGAATCTTGAACTTTAAGCCTTGAACTTTGAACCTCATATCAACTTGCTGATCATTTTAATTACACTCATCCTTTCAGCTTTTTTTTCAGGGATGGAAATTGCCTTTGTCAGTTCCAACACCCTCAAAATTGAAATTGACAAAAGCAGGGGCCTACTGTCAGCCAAGATCATTTCTTTTTTTAACAATAATTCATCAAGGTTTATTGGCGCATTGCTGCTGGGAAACAGCATTTCCCTTGTAATTTATGGCATCGCAATGACCAACTTACTGCAACCTGTTATCATCGGTATCTTACCTGAAAACCTTGACAATGAATTAATGATCCTCATCATCCTAACTATTCTGGCAACACTGGTCATTTTATTCATTGCTGAATTTATACCTAAAGTGCTCTTCAGGATCAACCCGAATTACATCCTGAATATCTTCGCCATCCCTGTATTTGTTTTTTACATCGTTATTTACCCTGTCATTGTAATTTTCATTGGCCTGGGGGAATTGATCCTGCGGTTATTTCCGGGAATTAAGCATACAGAGAAAAAATATATCTTCAGTGTTGCTGACCTTGATAATTATATCAAGGAATTCACTCCGGAAGGCACTGAAGAAAAAACTGTCACCCCGGAAATACAGATGTTCCAGAATGTAATTGATTTCAGGAATATCAAGTTAAGGGAATGTATGGTACCCAGGCCCGAGATAATAGCAATCGAAAAAAATGATTCAGTCGAAGAACTCCGTAATAAATTTTCCGGTACCGGTTTTTCGAAAATATTGATATACCGGAACTCCATTGATGATATTATCGGATATACACATACATCTGATCTATTCAAGAATCCCGGTGATATCAAATCCATCACCCGTTCTATTATCTATGTACCTGAAACTATGCTTGCCAATAATGTATTATCCATGTTCATACAACAGCACAAAAGCATTGCCGTGGTGGTTGATGAATTCGGCGGTACTTCAGGGTTAGTCACAATGGAGGATATTATTGAGGAAATATTCGGTGAAATTGAAGACGAACACGACGACGAAGACCTTGTAGATAAAGTCCTTGGAAACAATGAATATCTTTTCTCCGGCCGACTTGAAATCGATTACATCAACGATAAATATACTTTACAGTTGCCTGAATCAGAGGATTACGAAACACTTGCAGGCATGATCATACATTATCACGAAAGTATCCCAAAACTGAATGAGCAAATAAGGATCAAAAATTTCACTTTCACTATCATTCAGGCCAGTGAAAATCGTATTGATCAAGTACGTCTTAAAATTCAATAATGATTAGATTTTTACGATTTTAATTTTACCTTTGCATACTATTTTAAAACAAAAAAGAAAATGGCAATTATTGGAACTATTAGAAAACATTCAGGATTAGCTGTTGCTCTGGTCGGTATTGCAATTGCTGCTTTTGTATTAAGTGACCTTTTCAAGGCCGGACCAAGAGACGTAAATAACATTGGCTCAATTGACAAAATAGAAATTCCCTTCGTTGATTTCAATTACAAGGTAGAAGAAAATATTGAAGCCCAAAAGATCAACCAGGAAAAAGAAAACCTTACTTATAGTGAAACTTTCACCATAAAGCAAAACACCTGGCAACAATATGTCAATGAAATCATTATGAATAGTGAATATGAAAAACTGGACCTGGTGGTTTCAGGTGATGAACTATTTGACCAGATACAGGGAGAAAATCCGCACCGCCTGATCAGGCAATACTTCGTCAATCCTGAAACAGGACGTTACGACAGGAATTTTGTCATTCGATATATTCAACACCTTGACCAGCTTGATCCCAAAGCAAAAAATCAATGGTTAAGCTTTGAGCAATTTATCAAACGCGACCGCCTGAACCAAAAATACAAAAACCTTATCTCAAAATGTTATTATGTTCCTGAAGCTTTTGCCAGGATAGCCTATGAAAACCAGAAAAAAACTGCTGAATTCCGTTATGCTTACGGTAAATATATTGATATCCCTGATTCTCTTGTAACCATTACGGAAAAAGATCAAAAAGAATATTACGAAGAGAACAAATACAATTATGAACAAGAATACACCAGGGATATTGATTACGTTGTTTTTGAGATAGCACCTTCACAAGAGGACATGGAAAAGATTCAAAATGATGTTTTTCAGATCTTTGAAGAATTCAAGTACACAGATAACGTACCTACTTTTGTGAATGCCACCTCTGACAACAGGTATGACAGCACATGGTATGAAGAAGGTACTTTGAATGTTCTGATTGATTCCATTATGTTCAATTCGGAGGTTGGGGTTTTTGTAGAACCTTATACGCAGGATAATGCCTGGCACATGTCGAAGCTTGTCGACATCCAGTCCAGGCCTGATTCAATGAAAGCAGAACACATCCTCATATCGTATATTGGTGCTTTCAGAGCACCAGAAAACGCCAACATGACCAAAACACAGGCCAGGAAACTTGCCGACAGCCTCTACAACATTATCAGGAGAAACCCTTCAAAGTTACAGGAACTCGCCAGGGAATTTTCCAATGATGGTTCCGTTCAGGAAAATAATGGCGACCTCGGTTGGTTTGCTGACGGATCTATGATTTGGGCTATTAACAATGCAGTTCTTACCGGCAAGGCCGTTGATGTAAAATTCGCCGAAACGCCCATTGGATATCATATCATCAAAATAACAGACAAGTTGCAGCCT
>JAUWGC010000158.1 GCA_030606625.1 Bacteroidales bacterium
TCAGGATAATCCTGATGTGGAACTGCATCAGGTGCAGTATAAAAATTCCGGGGATGCAAAATATTACGGAGATAAATCACAGGTTGTTGGTTATTGTTCAATTGTAGTTACCGGGAAGGAAAATAAACAGGAAAAACAGGAATTTTCCCTGACAGAAAAAGACAAGGAAGACCTTCTTCACATTGCCCGGAATACTATTGAAGAATATATAAAGAACGACAATGTTCCTGAAATTGATGAAAGTAAATTATCTGATAATGTAAAAGAACACTGTGGTGCTTTTGTCACTTTGCATAAAGATGGTAAGCTGAGAGGTTGTATTGGTCGCTTCCATGTGGATGAACCGCTGTATAAGGTGGTGCAGCGGATGGCAATATCTTCTTCTACCCAGGATTATCGTTTCCCAAGGGTAGTTGAATCAGAGATTGATGAACTTGATATTGAAATATCTGTACTGACACCCATGCAAAAGATCAATTCAATTGATGAGATCGAACTGGGTAAACATGGTATCTATATTAAAGCAGGTTATTCATCCGGAACATTTCTTCCCCAGGTTGCAACACAGACAGGGTGGTCAAAAGAGGAATTTCTGGGACACTGTGCCAAGGATAAAGCTGGCATTGGATGGGAAGGCTGGAAAAATGCAGATGTTTATATTTTTGAAGCTAATGTCTTTGATGAGAAAGAGGTTTTTCATTAAAATATTTCTCGCAGATTACAAATTGAAAATTGAAAATTTAGAATTACAAATTATTCCACCCTATTACAGATAGCCTGATACGCACAATATCTGCAATTATCCTGATCTGTCGTCTGGATAAAATCTTCAGATGAGTCAAATATTTTTTTTATGACAGAAAGGATCAATTGCTCTATCAGGCCTGCTGTTTCAGTGTCAATTTCCAGGGTGTCTTCCATCTTTACATATATTACCCCTTTGCTGGGCTTTCTTAACGAAAAGATACCCGGAATAACATTTTGACCTTCACCCTCCTGATTTTTGATGAACAGGTAAGCATAAATCAACAATTGAAGAATTTTTGAAGAATTGACGTTTGTGATCAGATCTTCCCAGTTGGAGAATTTTAATTCCCCGGCATTCAGGACTCCGGTTTTATAATCAATCAGGTAATACTGCCCATCAAGATCATCGATGCGATCAACCTTTCCTTTTATTGTAACAGTATTATTTTCTTTATCAATTGGATAAACAATTCGTGTCTTAAAAAAATTTTCAAGGCATTTGATCTTCCTGACCTTCCTTTTCGTTTCCAATTGCTTTGCCTTTTGTTCTTCATGATTGAGGAGATCATTGATAAATTTTACGGCAACCCTGGTGATTAACAGATTTTTTCCATAACCGGTTTCTCCTCCCTTATAATGTTTTTCAAAAGCAGACTGAACAAATTCTTCTGTTTTCTGCTTCATAACATTTATGGTTTTACTTTTAATTTCTTTACCTGTAACCGGGCTGAACAAATTATGTAATGCAGTATGAACCACCGTTCCCAGCGTAGCTGCATCAATGCTTTCTTCAATTTCTTCAGGCTCCCTGATTTGCATGAGTTCTTGTAAATAGAATTTAAACGGGCATTGGATGAATGTGCTTATAGAACTTGGAGAGAATCCTGATAAAGCTTTTTCCTTTAGTTTTTGAATCACATGACCGGATTTGGGAATGCTGATATTGTATAGCTTTTGCTTACCTGTTTCACCGGACAGATATTTTTCTGTGATATTTATGCATGGATTATAATTTTCCAATTCGTACTGGATTTGCTTGATGAACCTGCTTTTATCCCCTCCGCCCAAGGCATCAGCTTCTGTGTTATAAATGAGATAAACATTCCTGGCTCTTTGAAGCAAGCGATAAAAATGGTATCCGAAAATGGCATCTTTATCCCTGAAGACCGGCAATCCGAATTCTTTTTTAATATCATAGGGAATAAAGGATTGTTGTACTTTCCCTGCCGGAAGGATACCCTCATTGGCAGAAAGTAAAATAACATTTTCAAAGTCCAGTGTACGGGTTTCAAGCATACCCATTATCTGCACACCCCTGAGTGGTTCCCCATAGAATGGAATTGTTTCATAACGGGCGACACTATTGAAAATATATTTCATGGATTTGATAGTCAGATCAGTCCGGAAGTTATTTAAAATGGTTTTAAGCTGCTTGATGACTTTAGTAAAAGCAAAAAGGTATTCAAGATCAATATCGTATTTCTGATCTGATAATGATCTTTTGTTTATGATTTTATCCCTGAGGGAGTTGATGATACTGAGAAAGTTGGGAATAACCTCAATGGCATTATCCCATGCTTTAAAAATGATGGTGAGAATTTCCGGAGGGTCCTGATCTCCAGGAGAACAAAAAGAAAAGAATTCATTTATAGTTATGAATATCTTGTTGGAAGAGAATAATTCTTCAACACAGTTATTGATTATCTTAGAGGATGTTTCCGGGCCGGTATCATCGAAAAGCCGGATAAGAGGATGCTGCAGGATATTCAGGATATCTTTTATATAATAGATCTTTTGCCCGGTTGTTCCGGTTTTCCCAAATCTTTCTGCGTTATCATGTAATCGGAAGATAGCATTAAAAAGAGTGTATAAAGGGGTGAATTTCAGATTCAGCCCCATAGTGACGTTAAAAGCGGAAATATTTTCCGGAATTGAGTTAAGTAATGGGGCTAGTAAAGACTCATCCGAAAGTACAACGGCTGTCTGGTGTTGTTTTTGTTCATCGGAACTCAGATCAGATAAGATCTGTCCTGTGATTTTTACCTGGCCTATGTTCAAAGGAACTCCAATTATTTGTATTTCTTTTTCACTATCCTTAAAATCATTGTTTATCCAGTTGAATTCAGGTAAATTCCAATTGTGCAGGTATTTCCTCAGGAACTTTCCTGATTCCTGGTTAACATTGTCCAGGTAATAAAAATCGGCATCCCAGAATACTTCTGCTTTGCCATTTTTGATCATATTATGCAGTATCTGTTCTTCTGCCTTTGATAAAGCATTAAAACCAATAAAAATGATTTTTTCCCAATTAAATTTTGCATCATTGCCCGTTATCTTTTCTGCCACCTTTCTGTATGCAAGACCCTGGTATGCCTGGTTACAGGAGACCAGTTTTTGGTTTAACAACGTGTAATAATCATACAAGCCATTATAAAATCTGAGATAATCCTTTTCAAAATCAGTCAGTGGCCTTTCATTCAGGTTCCAGATTGATAAAGCCTTAGCCTCATTTAAATAAGAAAAAAGTTTATCGGCTGCAACAAGGTATTTGTCTAATTCATTAAAATCGGATAATAAAGCATAACCCCAGGTCAGAAATTTCTCAAACTCCTGTGCTTTTTCACCCTCTTTTTCCATGTGTACCTCATATAAGAGGAATAACAAGCTGATATTATCAAGTATCTGAAGTCCGGAAATTTCTGTTACAAATTCTTCAATCGAATAAAACTCAGGTGCAAAAAATGGTTTGCTTATATTTTTCGCAAGATGGGATTTAAAAAACAAACCGGCTCTTTTATTCGGCACTACAATGCACAGATCAGACAGCTTATCCCCGTATTTCCGGTAAATATGATTTGCTGTTTTTTCAAGAAAAGCTGTCATTATTTTGAAAATTAAAGCTAACGTCAGTTTGTGCTAAAACCCGGACTTAAAATTAACAAAAATTGTTATTCCGCTTTAATGTCGTCAAAAATCAGGCTTAATTATTTGTAACATTTTCTCATCTTTGAAGTCCTTATTGATTAGAGGATGGATTTTTACATATAGGGTTTTGTTGTAATTCATTTATAAACATAAATAAAAATTTGTTTAATGAAAAATCTCTGGATTGTACTATTTGTAATAATCTC
>JAUWGC010000087.1 GCA_030606625.1 Bacteroidales bacterium
CTGTTGAGATAACCGGACTGTCAAAGAACTATAAGGATGTAAAGGCCCTGGATAACATCAACCTGTCGGTGGAAAAGGGTGAATTGTTCGGATTCATCGGGCCGGACGGTGCTGGCAAGACAACCCTGTTCCGGATATTGGTAACCTTGCTGATACCGGATGAAGGTATAGCAAAAGTTGAAGGGTTAGATGTGATAAAAGATTATAAAAAGATCAGGAATATCGTTGGTTATATGCCTGGAAGGTTCTCACTATACCAGGATCTCTCGGTTGAAGAAAACCTTCGTTTTTTTGCAAGCATCTTTAAAACCACCATAAAAGAAAATTACTGGTTGATCAAAGATATTTACAGCCAGATAGAACCTTTCAAGGCAAGGCTGGCGGGAAAATTGTCAGGTGGCATGAAACAAAAGCTTGCTTTATCCTGTGCCTTGATCCACAGGCCTGTGGTTTTGTTCCTGGACGAACCAACAACTGGGGTGGATGCCGTATCCCGCATGGAGTTCTGGAAAATGCTCAAACGACTGAAGGAACATGGGATCACTATAGTTGTCTCAACACCATATATGGATGAAGCAAGCCTGTGCGACAGGGTTGCACTTATCCAGAAAGGCCGTATCCTTAATATTGATACCCCGGAGGCTATCATAGACAAATATCCCTTCCCACTTGTATCCGTCAGGAGTGACAAAATGTATGAACTAGTCGATGAGCTGAGAAACTTCAGGGGAATGCATTCAGCATATCGCTTTGGAGAAGATATCCATTACTCCGCTTCGGGGGATTCCATTGATAAAAAAGAACTAAAAAGCTATCTGAGGTCCAGGGGACAAAAAAATATAGAAATAAAAGACATCAGGCCCTGTATCGAGGATTGTTTTATGGCACTGATGAAATAGTACAAAGACATGGCGGAGAACGGAATAATCATAAAGGCTGTTAATCTGACAAAGAAGTTCGGGAACTTTGTAGCCAATGACAATCTGACTTTCGAAGTGAGGCAGGGTGAGATCTTCGGCTTCCTGGGGGCCAATGGTGCGGGCAAAACAACAGCAATAAGGATACTTTGCGGATTATTAAAACCAACCTCGGGCCAGATCGAGGTAGCAGGATATGATGTTTACAAGGAAACAGAAAAGATTAAACGTAATATTGGCTACATGAGCCAGAAGTTTTCACTCTATGAAGACCTGACGGTCTGGGAAAATTTCAGGTTTTATGGTGGCATCTATGGCTTGTCGGGAAAAGAGATCAGGAAGAAGACAGGTTATCTCCTGGACAAGCTTCAGCTAACTGCTGCCAGGGACAAGATCATAAGTTCCCTGCCACTGGGATGGAAGCAAAAACTGGCCTTTTCCATTGCTATCATACATGATCCGAAGATCATTTTTCTTGATGAGCCCACAAGCGGTGTTGACCCGATCACAAGACGACAGTTCTGGGATATGATCTACGAGACAGCACATGAAGGTATCACCATCTTCGTAACAACCCATTATATGGATGAAGCAGAATACTGTGAAAGGGTATCCGTTATGGTTGATGGAAAGATAGTTGCAATGGATACACCACGGGCATTAGAGGATAAATATCATGTTGAAACAATGGAGGAAGTGTTTTTGAAAATTGCAAGGGGATGAAATTATGAAGGGCTTCATCATTAAAGAATTCTTACACATCTTTCGTGATGTACGATCTATGATCATCTTGTTTGGTATGCCCGTTGTCCAGGTGCTGATTTTCGGTTTTACCATTTCCACTGAGATCAAAGATGCTGAAATTGCTATTCTCGACCAGTCAAAAGACAATATAACGCTTGAATTGAGCAATAAGATACTTTCATCAGGCTATTTTCTGCTGAATGACAACCTTACGCATTATGATCAGATCGAAGAAAGTTTTAAAGCGGGGAAGATCAAGGAGGTGATAATCTTTGAAGACGGGTTTGCCCGGAAGCTGGAAAAAGAACATGATGCCCATATCAAGGTTATTGCAGATGCATCCGACCCGAACATGGCAAGCCTCCTTGTGAATTACACGGCCGGGATCGTCAGGAATTACCAGATGCAACAATATGAAAATATTTCACTTCCCATTAAAATCACCACTGAGCCTAAGATGCTGTATAATCCCGGCTTAAAAAGTGTTTTTATGTTCGTGCCCGGTGTCATTACCATCTTGCTGATGCTTATCTCGGCAATGATGACCTCCATCTCAATAGCCAGGGAGAAGGAACTGGGAACTATGGAAGTACTGCTTGTTTCACCATTAAAGCCTATACAGATCTTAGTAGGAAAAGTGTTGCCCTATGTTTTGCTTGCTTTTATAAATGCTATTACCATTCTGTTGCTCGGTTTTTTTGTTTTTGACGTGCCAATACAGGGAAGCATAATCCTGTTGCTGGCAGAATGTTTGTTGTTCATCATAATGGCTCTTTCTCTCGGCATTTTCATATCAACGGTTAGCAATACACAACAGACAGCCATGATGATGTCCTTGTTCGCACTTATGCTTCCAACCATCCTGCTTTCCGGTTTCATCTACCCCATCGAGAACATGCCGGAGATCCTGCAATGGCTGAGCCATATCATGCCGTCCAAATGGTTTATCATCATCGTTAAAAACATTATGCTGAAAGGTGTTGGCCTGGGATATATCTGGAAAGAAACACTGATCCTCACGGTAATGACCCTCATTTTCATTGGATTGAGTGTAAAGAAATTTAAAATAAGACTAGAATGATCAGGTAATGAGAACTATACTTTACATATTACAGAAAGAATTTCTCCAGGTTTTCAGGAACAAGGTCATGTTGCCAATAATATTCATAGTTCCTATTGTCCAGTTACTGATCCTGTCCTATACGGCCACCTTTGAAATAAAAAATGTCAATTTATTTGTTGTTGATATGGACAGGAGCCCAGCCTCAAGGGAATTGCTGGGTAAGTTTGAAGGCTCCCCTTTCTTCCGTATTGTTGGTTATGCGTTTTCATATAAGTCAGCCGAAGAAGCGCTGAAAAAAGATATTGCTGATCAGATTCTGCATATTCCACAGGATTTCGGCAAGAACCTGGACAAGAACAAGAAGGCTAAGATCCGGGTAACTACAAATGCCATCGACGGAAGTGCGGCGAGCCTTATGAGTGTCTATGCCATATCTATCATCATGGATTACAACAAGGATATTATCATTGATAATTTAGGCCTTTCCGGTGATCCCGAACCCATTAAAATGACTTTTTCATATTGGTTCAATCCGGAACTTGATTACATCACATATATGGTTCCCGGCATCCTGGTACTGCTTGTTACGATCATCGGTATGTTCCTGTCAGGAATGAATGTGGTCAGGGAAAAGGAGATCGGTACCATTGAGCAGATTAATGTCACTCCCATCAAAAAGTACCAGTTGATCATCGGGAAATTATTGCCATTCTGGATCATAGCTTTGGCCGATCTTGCTTTGGGCCTGTTGATAGCCAGATTGATTTTCAATATACCGATCCTGGGTAATATCGGATTGATCTTTTTTGTAGCATGCGTTTATCTGCTGGTGATACAGGGTATGGGGTTGTTCATATCAACCGTGACCAATACCCAGCAGCAGGCCATGTTCCTTTCATGGTTTTTCCTTGTCATCTTCATCCTGATGAGCGGTTTGTTCACACCAGTCAAGAGCATGACCTCCTGGGCACAGATCATCAACAAAGCAAATCCAATTGCCTATTTCATAGAGATCATCCGCATGATCATGCTGAAAGGTTCTGACTTCAGCAATATCAAGCCATTGTTTTTCGCGCTTGTTTTCTATGCCATCATTTCATTAAGCCTGGCCACATGGCGGTACAGGAAAGTGGCTTAAAATTCTTTTTAAAAAAATTTTGATACTTAAAAGATTTTATTAATTTAGTGTTATGTTTGGGGGTTTTCCCACATATCATAAACAAACCACTTATTTCAAGGCTATTACAATTTTTTTGATAATATGCTCTGTGTTGTTTATTACATCATGCCTTGATAACAAAAATCAAAAGACCTCACAGGAAAAGGACAAAATCCCCTTGTCACGTTTAAAGATGGTCAGGGACAGAGGTAAGCTGATCGCCCTCACGGATTATAATTCCACCAGTTATTTTCTTTATCGCGGAGAACCCATGGGCTACCAGTATGAGAGACTTAAACTCTTTACCGAACATCTTGGTGTTAAGCTGGAGCTCAGGATAAGCCATGATATTGATCAAAGTTTCGATAAACTGAACAATGGAGATATTGACCTCATTGCAACAGGCCTTACCATAACTCAGAAAAGAAGCCAGCTTGTGGATTTTACCAAGCCTCATAACCAGACCCGCCAGGTGCTTGTACAGCGAAAACCGGAAAACTGGCGCAAGATGAAAACATGGGATGAGGTTGAAAGTCACCTCATCCGTAATCCTCTTGACCTTGCTGGTAAAATGATTCATGTTCAAAAAGGAACTATATTTTATAACAGGCTGAAGAGCCTTTCCGACGAGATTGGTGATACCATCAACATCATCCGGGATAAAAGAGAAGTTGAAGAGCTGATCACTGCCGTAGCAAAAGGGGAGATCGATTATACGATTAGCGATGAGCACGTGGCACTGGTCAATAAAAAATACTATTCCAACCTGGATGTAAAAACACCTATCAGCTTCCCGCAGAACATTGCATGGGCTGTCAGAAAAGGTTCCGACAGCCTTCGGCTGGAGGTCAACAACTGGCTTGCAGGCTTCCGGTATACCGCAACTTCGAATTTTATTTATAATAAATATTTCAGGAACCCACTGCATATTAACATTGCTCAAAGCGAATATCATTCGGTGAGGGGAGGCACGATCTCCCAATATGATGATGTAATCAGGAAGATTTCCGAAAAGTACAATTGGGACTGGCGTCTGATTGCCTCGCTCATTTATCAGGAATCACGCTTTAATCCGGAGGTAAGGTCATGGGTTGGTGCATTCGGCATCATGCAACTAATGCCCAACACGGCAATGGTTTATGGTGTTGATACCACTTCATCTGTTGAGGATCAGATCGCTGGCGGTATCAAGTTCATCAAGTGGATCGACAGGCAATTGCCTGAATCTATAAGTGATCCCGAGGAGAGGACCAAATTCATACTGGCAGCCTATAATGTTGGGATTGCCCATATTTATGACGCAAGAAGGCTTGCGGAAAAATACGGTAAGAACCCGGACGTGTGGACCGGCAATGTGGATTTTTATATCCGGAACAAATCCAAACCTTTGTATTTCCGTGATTCTGTTGTCAGGTATGGTTATGCCCGTGGAGAGGAAACCTATGCATTTGTGAACGAGATCCTCGACCGTTATGAACAGTATAAAAAAGTGCTGAAAAACTGATCATTCCTTGTATTTCATCATGTAATGCTGAATATCAGCCTCAATAAAAATATTTCCTTCCTTCACAAATCCAAACCTTTCATAAAAAGATAACGCCTTAATCTGGGAATGAAGATAAATAGGTTTGGACAAGAGTAATACATCAGCCATAACCCTTTTCAAGATCACAGCTCCAAGTCCCCTGTTCCGGTATTCTGTTAAAGTGGCAAAGCGCTCGAGCTTGATGCCATTGTCAGTCTCACGCCAACGGGCAGTCGCCACAGGTTGTTCATCCTTAAAAAGCAAATAATGCCACGCTGAGCTTTCATATTCATCGTATTCCAGTTCGGGATCAACATTATGTTCATATACAAAAACATGCCTGCGGATTGAAAAAGCCATTTCGGCAAACTCCGTGTTCTCTTCTTTCTTAAATCGTTTAATGCGGACCATGAGAACAAAGATACAAAACTCAAATTCAACTATTCAACCATTCAACTATCCCTTACAAGTTATAAAATGTTAATGAAAACTGTAACCTCATTGGCCAAAGTAGCGTCATAGTTTTGTAAATCGAATCATTAACCTTTAAAATAAAAAAATCATGCTTGAACTGACACCAATTTTTGTACTGCTTATTATTTTCGGATTTATATACGGGATCGTTTTTTTAGCCGTCCGGAAAAAAGAGAGGATGACCCTGCTTGAAAAGGGAGCCGACCCGAAGACCTTTCATTTTGAACCCATGAAGGCAGTAACCCTAAAGTGGGGATTAGTGCTTATAGGAGTTGCTATTGGAATCTTAATGGGGAATATCCTCGATACTTACGGGATACTTGATGACGAAGCTTCCTATTTCTCCATGATCTTTCTTTTTGGCGGCATTGCTCTGGTTATCAGCTATTTTCTTGAGAAGAAACACTCTAGAAACAAATAGTGATCAGTGACCAGTGATCAGTGACCAGAAGTAAGAAGTAGGGGAGTATGGAGTAGGGATCAAAATTGAGCAGGTGCCTTACTCCTTTTCACTTTTCACCTTTCACTTTTCACTTTTCACTAATAACTATAAAAAATCTGCAATATATCCAATACCAAATGTCGGTTTATTAAGTTAATCCAAAAGTCTCAACTATCTCATAAACCGGCCCTTCCCTTCTGAGGATGCTTTCAAAAAGGTAAAATTTATCAATATTGATCTTTTGTATCAATCCCGGTTTATTCTTTTCAATCACCATCCGAAAAATTTTTTTATCCTTCACGAACTTAACTCTCCCGACGGTTAGATGAGGCACAAAATTCTGCCGGTCCCGTTCGAATCCTATATTTTCCAGTTCCCTGAACATATTTTCTGATAGTTTCAACAGTTCGGGTTCCTGTCTGATGCCGAACCATACCACTCTGGGTTTATAGGAACTGCCAAAGATCCCCACATCTTCCAGGACAAGTTCAAAAGGTTTTATTCCGTCCGAAGCCTTTTCCAATGCTTTTGTTATATCGACAATCCTGTCTTCAGGTGTTTCTCCGATAAACTTCAGCGTCATATGTATACTCCCCTCTTCCACCCATTTGATCTTGTCAAATTGCAATGACTTTTTCAGTTTATTGAATAACTCCAGGAAACACTCATCAGGATGGATCTTGATAGCAGTGAACAAACGTCGTTCTTTCATAATAATACGAAAAAAGCAGATTTATTAAATATTAAATACCTTCAAGTGACAGAATAACGTCCCTGATTTTGCCAGAGGGCCTGGGAGCAGTGGCATCAACGATCTTTCCTTCTTTGTCGATCATGATGAACCTGGGAATACCTTTGATATTATAATCCTTATTTATAGTGGACTCCCAGTCATGCATGGCAAAAAGTTGCACACCTTTTAATTCCCTATCCTTCACCATTTTCTCCCAGGCTGATCTGGAATTATCCAGGGAAACACTGACAAAGACAATATTCTTATCCTTGAATTCCTGTTGAAGCTCTTTAATATATGGGATTTCAGCTATACAGGGACCGCATCTCGTTGACCAGACATCGATATAAACGTATTTACCTTTAAAGTCCTCAAGGGCAATCATTTTATCATTGATATCCGGATACTTAAATCCCGGAGCCGTCTGGCCTTTGGTAATTCTTTCCCAGGCTATAATGCCCTCATCTACTTTTTGTATTAATGCGGTATTAGTGCAATTGTCATAAAACATGGCCAGTAAGGTATCTGACTTGTCCAATCCTTCATAATTCACTACCCTCATCATGAACTCTTCCAGAAGATAATTTTTTACATCGGTATCCATGACCTCGTCATTTATTACAGCAAAGACAGCCATATAATAAGGATGATCATATTTCTTGAGTTGCGGAAGTTGTTTCACTTTTTCACCGGCTTTATGGCTGATATATCTTCCAACAAACGATTTGAATTCCTGAAGTTCCAGAAACCGGGAATTATTTATATCAACTTCATCAAGAAATGCATAGTAGTCCTCTCCGGGCTGGTAGTCCTTGTTGCCGGAAAAATACATGTAGTAAGAGGGATAGACGAGCAAAAGGGTAGCCTTGTCATATAACATTTTTGATTTCTCAAAATCGATGAATTCATCATACTGCACGGATTGACCGGCAAAGAAGGTATCCAGGCAATGCAATAATACAGTATGATTTGAATCCACAAAATGCCTGAATTCTTCCTCATTCAGCATATAGGATTCCTTCGGATCCTTGGTCATTTTCTCATTAACCAAATATTTACCGGCCAGGAATTTATTTGGGACTGAACCATGGCCTGAATATTCAATTGTTTCATCAAAAGCCTCAGTATTAAGTGTCATGTATATGTTATCACCCGGCGATATATAAATATGGGTGATCTCATTACCATCACTAAAAATGTAATAGCCGGGCTTATCAATATCCATTTCCAGCCGGAAGATTCCTGTTGAATCCAACATGGTTGAATCACTTTGATCCATTGAACGGACAAAGACAAAATCATTAACAGGATTGATGATCTTGCCGGAAATGACAGCTTTATTGACCACAGGGGCTTCACTGCATGCAAAAAGAAAAAGTGCGAGGGATAGGTAGAGTAACTTTTTCATATACTATTATTTTTGTTTATAAACTATTTAATGTTTGTCCATAAAGTCAAACAATTTTTGAATTAAAGCACCAAATAACAAATAAATTCCAAATTCGAAGATCCAAACTATTGCCTAAATGTACAACAAAGTACATGATATTTTATTAAATTTGTGATCTCTTTAACACAACCCACACACACACTCAATTCGGGGCATTAGCTCAGCTGGCTAGAGCGTTTGACTGGCAGTCAAGAGGTCATCGGTTCGACTCCGATATGCTCCACCTTCGCCCGCCGAAGTCACGAGAATTCGTGACGAAGGCGGGCTTCGCATTCTTACGTAGTATATAGAATTGGCTTTCTGTAGTTAATTATAATCTCAGCAAAGCAGGATTCGGAGAGATCCAATGTACTGTCATTATTTACTTTGTATTTGTTTTGATCTACAGAAAGCAACTATATTACATAGTCAAATTGTCAAGTATTCTAATCCTTTATACAGCGGACAGAAAACCCTTTTTCCAGTGAGGTGTAACTCCGACTTATTCTATCTCTTTCGAAGTAGAGTAATCGATTCCATGCCAAAAAAGGCTGATTATAAACCCCTGTAGATGTCCAGAAGAAACCACCATTTTTCAGACCAATAAAATATCCATTATAACTGACTCCACTAGGAAGTACTTTAAAGCCATAAATATCTAAACCATTACCTCCAGAATTCCAACCTATTGTTGATTTTAGGTTTTTTCCTGAATCAAAACCTCTATAAGTCTGATAATCCCACATGTAATGACCTATACCATATTTACTATCCACAGCTCCTTCTAAAATTTTCCATTCTTCGTCAGTGGGTATATGCCAGCCTGGCGGGCATATTCCTTGTGAGCCCTGGGTTGTTGTATATTGCATCATTTCATTCCATTGATAAAGACCTCCATAAATATAACAACTATCCTCTTCATTGTCGTAACAGTATTTTTCTATAATTCCATTATCGGTCATGTTTGAATCTCCGGGGATCATCGTTCCCACATTCAAATTCTCCTTCAACCAGCATTGGCTAAATATCTGTACAGTATTATAAACTTGCCCTTCGTATGTTACAGTTGGTGTTCCCGGACAGGGCATATTATGAGCAAACTGGAACGTATACGTCTGGTTGCTGTCGGGTGAATCAGGAATGCCAGAATCCAGTGTGTCAACATACCCAATGTACAATAGTGTATCACCAAGGCTGAATTCTAATCCACTTGAGCTTGAATGCGACTTGTGCATTGATGCTTTATTTTTGTGTCCCTGGTATGAGATCATACACTGAAAACCGGTATTATTGCTTGAGTTAACCATCTTAATAGTCCGCCGATAACCATTCCACGTTGCTGTGAGGAAATACAGCCGGTCATTTCCTGGAATAAACCTGTATGTATGTGTGCCAGGGTGAAAATCTTTGCTTATCTCAAGGAGCTGTCTGCCGAGTACGTCAGTCACTGACAGCTTCACCTCTCCTTGCTCAGGGATGCTGATCTCAATAGTTGCATGGTCGGTCAAAGGATTCGGATAGCTCCGTAGCTGAAATCCATCCTTCCGGCGGTTGATGTCTGGAAACCCCACACCTAACTTAAGCACCAATACGGTGTCGTTCCAGTACAGCATTGTATCTCCTCCCTGTGTACGATTCATCACCTTGATGCTATCAAGTTGTACGTAAGAAGCACTGTCGATGGCAGTGAAGGTAAATTCTAT
>JAUWGC010000084.1 GCA_030606625.1 Bacteroidales bacterium
ATTGGGAACCGTGCTTGCCAATGATGAGGTAAAAGATGGATTTTCGGAACGCGGAGGCCATCCGGTTGAAAGAAAACTGATGAAACAATGGTCGTTAAGAACTTCAGCCTATGCTCAACGTTTGCTTGACGGGCTTGATAAGATTGAATGGACAGAATCACTAAAGGAAGTACAACGAAACTGGATTGGCCGGTCTGACGGTGCATTTGTGGACTTCAGGATCAAAGGCCATGATAAAGTGCTGAAGGTGTTTACAACCCGTCCCGACACACTGTTTGGCGCAACATTTATGGTACTGGCACCCGAACATGAATGGGTAGAAGAGATAACCGTTCCTGGAAGAAAGACAGAAGTGAAGGATTATATCAAATGGGCAAGCAATCGCTCCGAAAGGGAAAGGATTGCAAATGTAAAGAAGATTACAGGAGTGTTTACAGGAGCATACGGGATCAATCCCATCAACGGCGAAGAAATTCCTGTCTGGGTGGCAGATTATGTCCTGGCAGGTTATGGCTCTGGTGCCATCATGGCCGTACCGGCACACGACAGCCGCGATTTTATTTTTGCCCGGTTTTTTAAACTCCCCATTATCCAGGTTATCACGCTGGGTGATGACGTACCATCTGATCCGTATACCTGGGAAGACTCCTACGATTCTAAAGAAGGAAAAATGATCAATTCAGGGTTCATAACAGGTATGGATGTGGATGATGCAATTAAGGAGACCATAACAAAGCTTGAAGAAACGGGCGTTGGATACAGCCAGGTGAATTACCGCCTGCGTGATGCCATTTTCAGCAGGCAAAGATATTGGGGAGAACCATTTCCCGTTTATTACAAGGATGACTTGCCCTATGTTCTTGATGAAAGTGAACTGCCGCTGGAACTGCCTGAAGTGGATAAGTATCTTCCCACCGAATCAGGGAAGCCACCACTTGCCAGGGCGAAAAACTGGAAAACAAAAGAT
Source organism: Bacteroidales bacterium (assembly GCA_030606625.1). GTDB lineage: Bacteria > Bacteroidota > Bacteroidia > Bacteroidales > B18-G4 > JAUWGC01. Next base: position 968 of record JAUWGC010000084.1, read on the forward strand.
GGATATTCTCTGGAGATCAATACAATGCCCGGTTTTGCAGGCTCGAGCGGTTATTATTACCGGTACATGGACCCCGGAAATGATAAGGAATACTTTTCCAGGGAAGCCAACGACTACTGGCAGGATATCGATCTTTATATCGGTGGTGATGAACACGGCACAGGCCACCTGGTCTATGCCAGGTTCTGGAGCATGTTCCTGTATGACATTGGCCTTGCCTGCAAGGAAGAACCGTTTAAAAAGCTGATCAACCAGGGCAAGATACAGGGAAGATCCAATTTTATATACAGGATTAAAGGAACCAATAAGTTTGTCTCATTCAACCTTAGAAAGAATTACAATACAACCTCCATGCATGTTGATATAAGTATGGTTGAGGATGATGTTCTCGATATTGATGCCTTCAGGAAATGGCAACCGGAATATAAAAATGCTGAGTTTATCCTGGAAGACGGGAAATACGTTTGTGGCTGGGAGATTGAGAAAATGTCAAAATCCAAGCATAATGTTGTAAACCCGGATGAGCTGATTGAAAAATATGGGGCCGATACACTCAGGTTATACGAAATGTTCCTGGGTCCACTTGAGTACCATAAACCATGGGATACAAAAGGTGTTGAGGGTGTATTCCGCTTCCTCAGGAAGTTATGGAGATTGTTTCATGACGAACAAAACAATTTCAGCATCGGTGACGAAGAACCAACTGGGAATGAACTTAAAATTCTGCATAAGACGATCAGGAAAATCAGGGAAGATATTGAAAGGTTCTCATTCAACACTGCAGTAAGTTCATTCATGATCTGTGTAAACGAACTGACGGATCTGAAATGCAATAAAAGAGCTGTCCTTGAACCTCTTGTAATACTTATTTCACCTTATGCTCCTCATATTGCCGAAGAATTGTGGCATTTGCTGGGTAATAGAAAAACCATCGCTTATGAAGCCTATCCGGAATGTGAAGAAAAATACCTGACGGAAGATAAGTTTTTATATCCGGTTTCATTCAACGGGAAACTGCGTTTTAAGCTTGAATTACCAACAGACATGCCCGGAGAAGAAATTGAAAAGGCTGTCCTGTCTGCAGAAGAAGCAAAAAAATGGATTGCCGGGAAAACACCTAAAAAGGTCATTATTGTACCTAATAAGATCATCAACATTGTGATCTGAAATTTATTCAACATAGATTAGGTTGTCTATGAGACAATCCCATGATTTTTTTGTTTAAAAATAATGTATCTAATCAGTACTTAAAGTGAACTAAAGTTTGGAGTGCCTAAAGTTATAGCGAAGCGGCGGACAGGCACTCTAGGCACTCTCGGCACTCTAAACTCAAAGCACTCTGATTAGTTACAAAATAATAATTACCTGTAGGAGTTATTCTATAAATTATAAGTCTTTTAGATGAAATCCCCCATCACTTATTTTGCTATCGTGTTGTACCTTTCTTTTTGTGGTGTGAATATGGTAACAGCTCAGGAATTGCGCAAGGTCGACAACGAAGTTTTTCAACGCGGTGAGGTTACAAAATACAGGGTTTATTACGATTCCTGGCTGACGTCCGGCCTAACGGCAGGAACAGGAACCATCTCAGTTCTGGAAGACAATAAGAAGTTCCATGGCCGGGATACATATCATGTAGTGGTCAATGCCAGGTCTGTCGGACTATTCAATCTTTTCTTCAAGGTCCGTGACCGTTTTGAATCATTTATCGATGAAGAAGCTATTATTCCCTGGTCTTTTATCAGAAGAACAAGAGAAGGATCGTATAGAAAAAATGAAGATATTTTTTTCAATCAGTTTGAAAATTATGCTGAAAGCCAGAAGAAAATAATCTCTGTCCCACCTAACGTTCAGGATATTATCTCCGCATTTTATTATATGCGGACCATAGATTTTTCAGATGCGGAAGTGAATGATGAATATACTATTGAATTCCTTCTCGATGATTCTGTTTATATTTCCAGGATCATATACCTGGGGAAAGAGGTTGTTGAAACAAGGCTTGGCCGTTTCAGGTGCCTGAAATTCAAACCAATGGTTGCACAAGGAGAAGTATTTGACGAGCCTTATCCCATGATCTTATGGGTATCTGATGATAAAAACCGTGTTCCCATATTAGGCAGTTCAGCTGTTATCATCGGATCCATCAAATTGGAACTAATAAAGATCGAAGGCTTGCGTCATCCTATGAAAGCCAGGCTGGATTGATTACTTGCCAGTTGATTCATAATCTTTGAGGAAGATATCTGATTAACAGATTACCGATATTTGATTTCTTAGACCGGATTGTTGTTCGAAAGTCCCGGTAGGGACTACATATTGGTAGATAATAAATTTTGTTGTTAACTGCTATGAATAATACAAGACATGTTTTGAACTGAAAAAACGGCATGTGTATGTATTTGCCATATTATTTAACATTTCGTTCCTACGGAACTTTATTCCTTATTACTGTTTTTTTCTACTACCAATATTTTGTTCCTAACGGAACAGAACTAAAGCGTTTTTATTTATTGCAAAGTTAGTTACATAAAGCAAGCACTAAGTTATACCGTAAATAAACAAGCATTTTTCAAAAAATATTTTTATTGTGGACTGGAAATGAACCTGTACTATTGACTTTACTAATAATCTAAACACTATTGCTCCCGCTTCGATTCCTGTTTTTTCTGATTTACATACTGCAAAAATAGCAATGCAGCACCCAAAATAAATACTAACCATAACAAAATCAATTGTTACAGAAAATTTTTGATTGTGCGGAAAACTGGAGTTTTAAACATACTTTGCTTTCCTTAAGTTCTTTAAGCACAACTCTTATTTTATGAATAAAATCCTTTGAGGATTCTGCTCTTTGTGCTTCACCATAATTTAATGCAACTGAAGTTGACGATCGAATGGGTTTTATTAAGTGTCATTGATTCAACTGGAATGATAAATCAGGAATATTAATCAGGAATAACTAATAAGAAATAACCAATAAGAAATAATAAATGAGAAAGTCTTGTTTGGGCTTGGGTGTCCCATCACACAAAACAGGATTATATATACTTACATGCATGATCAGGGTCAACCAATTCCCGGTACTTAAGGATCACCTGTTTAAAATCCTCCCAGCTATCTTTTTTAAGATTCGGATTTCTCAATAATGCTGCAGGATGATAGGTGGGCATTACTATCCGGTTGTTCCATATCATCCACTTGCCTCTTACTTCAGTGATCTTGAGATTTTTGCCGGTCAAACCTCTCAATGCAGTTGCACCCAGAGTCATTATAATCTCCGGATCAATGAGCTCAATCTGTGATTCCAGGTATGGCAGACAAGCTATTATCTCATCGGTGGAAGGCGTCCTGTTTTGCGGTGGTCTGCATTTTAAAATATTGCCGATAAAAACATGTTTTTCCCTTGTGAAATTACATGCAGCAAGTATCTTATCCAATAATTGCCCGGATCGCCCTACGAAAGCAATACCCTGTTGATCTTCATCATAGCCCGGGCCTTCTCCGATCAGGAAAATCCTTGCTTCCGGATTTCCATTCCCGAATACTGTATTTGTCCGGTACCTGTGTAAAACACATTTTTTACAAAATGCAACTTCATTTTTTAAATTTTCAAACTTTTCTTCATTCATACGGCAAATAGCGATGTCTGGAATTTTGCAATAAGTGGATTGGAAGGGTCACAATTAACAACTGTTAAATAACATCCCAAAGATGAAAGTTTCCAATCAGTATATATTACACTATGCTCTGCAATATATATCTTTCTGAAATGGATGTAATAAGGAATATTCAATGAAGAACATGCATTGATTGCCCTTTCAATGGCAGTCTCAATCATTTCGTCTTCAAGTTCAAATTCATTAAGAAACTCACTTGCATAATATTTTATATCTCTTGAATATATAGCTTCAAGAAAATCAAGGATTCCTTGTGGAACTATTTCATTATAATGTATCAGCATGATCTTGATCTTGTTTTTAAATAATTATTTTTCCAAAATCAGTGACTGTATCTGATTGTTTTTAACAGTTATATTCAAAATTTATAGCAACTGCCCATCGCTATTTTTTACTATTCAAATCTGCTGCTTTTTTAATTAACTCAAGTTCTTCTTTTGAAAGTGACTTGGGTATATCAATCTTAATCTTTACATAAAGATCACCGAAAACATTTTTTTATTATAAGCTGGCATTCCCATATTTTTCAGTCTAAATACCTTTCCGTTTTGGGCTAGTTTAGGAATGTTGATATTCATATTTCCTTTAAATGTATAAACGCTGATTTTCCCACCTAAAATTGCTTTATAGAAATCAAGACTTAGGTCACAATACAAGTTATTTCCTTTTCTTTCGAAACGATTATTATGTTTTATATTCACCTTTAAATACAAATGGCCGCTTTCGCCTCCATGTGCTCCTTTCCCACCCTTTCCTTTAACTCTTAATAATTGACCGTTTTTAATGCCGGGTTTAATATCGATTTTAAGTTTTTGATCATTTATATTGAGGATACGTGATGATCCGTAATAAGCTTCGTTCAGGTCAATATCCATTTGAGCTTCATAATCCTGACCGGGGAATGGGTGTGGTCTTCTTGCTTTACTTGTTCTCTGGTATTGTCCGCCAAAATACTGCTCAAAAAAATCTGAGAATCCCCCACTGCCACCAAACATATCTTCATAATTAACATGTGAATATCCACCGGCCTTGTGAGCACCTTCTCCCCATTGAGCATAATCATATCCACCCTGTCCTGCTTGTCCTGCGTATGCTCCAGCTTGTTCATACTGTTTCCAATTGACTCCTAATTCGTCATATTTTTTTCTTTTATCCTTATTGCCCAGAACTTCATATGCTTCGGCAATAGCTTTGAATTTCTCTTCAGCTTCCTTATTACCAGAATTCTTATCAGGATGGTGTTTTAACGCAAGTTTGCGATACTTCTTCTTTATCTCATCCTGTGTAGCATCTTTGCTTACACCTAATATCTTATAATAATCCTTAAATTCCATACCCTATTTGGTAAATTTTTCTTACACAAAGTTGCAACTATTTTCGATATAACTTACTATTCCTTCATAATTATCCGGGTGAAACCATTGGATCTTTTTATCCCGTTTAAACCAGGTAAGCTGCCGTTTTGCATATCTACGCGTATTTGTTTTAATGTTTGTTACAGCATCTTCCAGAGATATTTTTTCCTCGATGTAATCAAAAAGTTCCTTGTATCCAACCGTGTTCAGGGCATTTTCACCTTTGTACTTGTGTAACATGCGCACCTCCTTAAGAAGTCCCTGTTCCATCATGTTATCAACACGTCTGTTTATCCTGGCAAAAAGTTCATCCCGTTCCATGTTAAGGCCTATTTTGATGACCCGGAAATTCCTTTTTTTACCGGTTTTTCTCCTTAGAGAAGTATATGTTTTTCCTGTCAGCAAACAAATTTCTATAGCCCGCAAAACACGGTTGGGATTACTGAGGTCGACCATCTCATAATATTCCGGGTCAAGCATTTGAAGTTGTTGCTGCAAGGATTCTAATCCTTTATTTTTATAAGTGTTTTTTAATTGATCACGCAATTTTTTATCAGCATCCGGCAGCTCATCGATACCACAACAAACCGCATTAATATACAAACCCGAGCCACCAACCATAACTGCATGGTCATGTGTTTCAAATATTTTCTCAAGCACTTCAACAGCTTCATTCTCGAACATGGAAACGTTATAATAATCATGTATTGAAAGGTTACCGGCAAAATGATGTTTCACGCCTTGCATTTCTTCCATGGACGGAATTGCTGCACCTATTTTCAGTTCCTTATAAAATTGTCTGGAATCAGCAGAAAGCACTTCGGTATTATATAATTTAGCCAGCTTAACTCCAATTGTAGTTTTACCAACAGCCGTCGGGCCCAGTATAATATTCAGGTTTTTACTTCCTTTATGAACAGATCTTTGTAGAGCCATTGACAATCAGGGATTAGGTTCAACATGCTTAAGACCGAGCCCCCTCCCCTCCTTCAGCATAAATTGATAGGCATCGTCATAATCATTTTTTATTTTTCCTTCAAGGATGGCTTCACGGATAGCATTTTTTATAATACCAACTTCACGGCAAGGCTTAATATTGAATACTTTCATAATGATCTCCCCTGAAATTGGCGGCTGCCAGTTTCTCAGGCGGTCCTTTTCCTCAATTTCCTTTAATTTCCTCCTGACAATTCGAAAATTTTTCATGTACTGTTTGACCTTTTTAGGATTTTTGGATGTAATATCAGCTTCGCAAAGCAACATCAGATCATCGATATCATCTCCGGCTTCAAAAAGCAGGCGTCTGATGGCTGAATCAGTGACCATTTCATCTGATAGTCCAACAGGTCTCAGATGCAATAAAACCATTTTTCGCACAAAATGCATCCTGTCATTTAAAGGAAGCTTTAATTGCCTGAATATCCTGGGGACCATCTTTGACCCAACAAACTCATGGGCATGAAATGTCCAGCCGATATCCGGATCAAAGGTTTTAGTAACAGGTTTGGCAATATCATGCATTATTGCAGCCCAGCGAAGCCATAAATTGTCAGAGACATCAGATATATTATCGAGCACCTCCAGTGTATGACTGAAATTATCCTTATGGCCTTTGCCATCCATATAATCCGTTCCTTTTAATTCAGCAAGTTGTGGAAATATCAAAGGGAGGAGGCCGGATTCATCCAATAAATAGAATCCAATGGATGGTTTGGAAGCTTCAACAATCTTATTCAATTCATCACTTATCCGCTCTTTTGATACGATCTTTATTCTTTCCCTGTTATTACGGATGGCATTAAAAGATGATGGATGTATGGTAAAGTTCAGTTGTGTTGCAAAGCGAATGGCCCGCATCATTCGCAAAGGATCATCCGAGTATGTGATGTCAGGATCCAATGGCGTCCGGATGATACTGTCTTTGATGTCATCAAACCCATCGAACGGGTCGATCAACTCACCAAAATTATCTTTCTGAAGGCTCAAAGCAAGCGTATTGATCGTGAAGTCCCTCCTGTTCTGGTCATCTTCAAGGGTTCCATCTTCAACAACAGGCTTTCTGGAGTCTCTGTTGTAAGACTCTTTTCTGGCACCCACAAATTCTATGATCCATTCTTCGTCGCCTTTATATTTAAGCATGGCTGTGCCAAATTTCTTGAAGTAATTGACTTTCGTTCTTTTCCTAATGTTTTGTGCAACTTTCTGCGCAAATTCAATACCGCTGCCAACCACAACAATGTCAATATCATGAGAAGTTCTGTTCATGATCATATCACGCACATAACCTCCTATGACAAAGGCAGGCATGTTAAGTTCTTCAGCAACCTTCGACAGGATAGAAAATATAGGATTTTGTATGTATTTATCGTAAAACATCGTTCAAGACGCTAAATTAAAAAATCTATCCAACTTAAATTTAATAAAAATTAAACATAATAATATTGTCAATCATTTGATGTATTGTATATTTGTTCCCTTGATCAGGTATTGAATTATACTTATAACCATATAAATATCAATCAGATATGACAAAAAGAATAATTGTTACGTTGCCAGGTGACGGGATCGGGAAGACCGTCCTGAATGAAACTATCCGTATGCTGGATGCAGCAGGATTTAAGGCTGACTACGTTGAAGGAGACATCGGATGGGAATTTTGGAAAAAAGAAGGTAATCCGTTACCTGAACGTACGATCAAGCTGATAGAAAAATTTAAGATCGGCTTGTTTGGAGCTATTACATCAAAGCCAAAAGATGAAGCTACTGCCGAACTGGCACCGGAACTCCAAAACAAAGGACTTATATACTCCAGTCCCATTGTTGGGCTCAGACAGCATTTTAACCTGGACATCTGTGTCAGGCCTTGCAAAACATACAAGGGCAATCCTCTTAACTTTATCAGGCGTACCAGCGATGGTGGTTTCGAAGAACCACAGGTCGATGTGGTCATCTTCAGGCAAAATACCGAAGGACTATACGGTGGCGTGGAATGGTCAAATCCTCCCGATAAAGTATATGATGCCTTGATGACTCATCCCAAGTTTGTAAAAAATTTCGGGAATGTTCCCAGAGATGAATTATCGGTCTCAACAAGGATATTCTCTAAAAAAGCAACCGAGAGGATCCTCCGTGCAGCATTCGACTATGCCAGAAAATATGGATACAAGTCTGTTACGGTTTGTGAAAAGCCAAACGTGATCAGGGAAACATCGGGAATGATGTTTAAAATGGCAAAAGAGATCAACAATGCGGACTATCCGGACATCGAACTCTGGAATACAAATATCGATGCACAAATGATGTGGCTGACCAAGAACCCGGAAAATTATGGTGTCATCGTAGCAGGTAACATGTTTGGCGACATCGTTTCTGATGGTTTTGCAGGCTTGATCGGAGGCCTTGGGTTTGCATGCAGTGCCCAATTCTCGGCTGACGGAATTGGTGTTTTCGAGCCAACACATGGTTCAGCACCTAAATATGCAGATTATGAAGTATCCATCGTCAACCCTATAGCAATGATGGAATCAGCCTGCATGATGCTTGATTTTATTAACGAGAATGAAAAAGCACAGCGCATCAGAAAAGCTATTTCAGAAGTCATTGCAGATGGTAAAGTCAAAACGTATGATATGATGAAGATGTCAGGCAGACCGGATGTCATCCATAAAGGCGCTGCTTCTACAGAACAAATGACTGATGCTATCATTTCAAATTTTGCCTAATCTTAAACATTAAAAAAGCCAAATACTATGAAAGAAGAAATCCTGAAATTATGGCCTGAACTGAAATGGATCGAAGATGATGAACTCAGGGAAAAAACCGCAAAGGTATGGGAACTTGCACTTGAACGGAGCGTTTTAACACCGGATGACCTAAACACCATTCCTTTTACACTGCTATGCGGCCCTGACCTTAAAGTTACCTTCATGGACCATAAAAGAGCTGTTGTACATATTGCCAGGGATAGTGGCTTTACAGCCATTGATTTCTTTAAAGACGAACTGCCTGTGGATATGGATATCCTGATCTCAGGAGCCATCCTGGCGGATGTAGGTAAATTGCTGGAATATGTTTTGGATGAAAATGGAAAGGCTGTTCAGGGTGACTATGGAAAATATCTTCGCCATCCTTTTTCCGGTGTTTCCCTGGCAGAAGAATGCGGCATACCACCGGAAGTATGCCATATCATTGCTACCCATGCCGGTGAAGGAAATCTTGTCAAAAGATCAACAGAAGCATACAT
>JAUWGC010000098.1 GCA_030606625.1 Bacteroidales bacterium
TATGGGTGGAATTACCGGAAGGCTTTATCAGCAATTTGCAATCACTATTGCTGTGTCCGTGGTATTCTCTTCCGTAAATGCCCTGTCACTTAGCCCTGCATTATGCGCTCTATTATTAAGAAAACCAAAACCTTATAAAGGCATACCGGGAAAATTTTTCAAAGGGTTTAATAAAGTTTTCGATCGTTCCACTGATTCCTACATGAAATTCTCGAAAATTGTTGCACGAAAAACTACAAGGAGTCTGATCTTTATTTTAATCCTGTCAGGAGCTATTATTATTATCTCAAAATTTGTTCCCGGCGGATTCATCCCTGAAGAAGACCAGGGCTACTTTTTAGTAAATATACAGCTTCCTGATGCTGCTTCACTTCAACGTACAGACGTGATAAATTCCAAGATAGAAGATATCCTGATGAATTACGAAGAAATAAATTTTGTTACAAGTATTACAGGATATAGCTTATTAACAGGTAGTAGTTCAACTAATAACGGGTTTATGTTCATCTCGCTTAAGGATTGGGGCAAACGGGATAAAACTGCCTTGCAAATAATAAGGGAAGTGAATATGGAACTACAGAGTATAAAAGGCGCTATTGTGTTTGCTTTTGGACCCCCTGCCATTCCCGGACTTGGTACGGGGTCAGGTTTTTCACTTATGCTTCAGGATAAAGGTGGAAATTCACCGCAATACCTCGCACAACAGGCATCAATGTTTGTTAAATCTGCGATGGAAAGGCCGGAAATCGGCAATATGTTTTCTCCATTCCAGGCTAACGTTCCCCAGAAATATATTGATATCAATATTGACAAAACTTTAAAAACAGGTGTTGACTTGCAAGACCTTTATTCTACAATTGGAGCTTTTCTCGGTGGGGCTTATATTAATGATTTTAACCGCTTCGGCCGCCTTTATAAAGCATATATCCAGGCTGAACCCCGGTACAGGTTAAACCAGAACCAACTAAATCTGTTTTTTGTTAAAAACAGTGATGGTGTGAGTTTGCCATTATCAGCCATGGTAAATGTCGAGGATATTGCAGGACCTGACTATACAAACCGTTATAACTTATACAGGGCTGTCGAACTGACAGGAAGCCCTGCAAAAGGTTTTTCTTCCAACCAGGCACTGGATGCTATAGAGGAAGTTGCAGAAGAGTCACTCCCGGCCGATATGGGTTATGAATGGAGTAATATGTCGTATCAGGAAAGAGAGGCCGGTGGCTCGGGTAATATAGTATTTCTGTTTGCTTTGATATTTGTATTTCTTATCCTCGCTGCCCAATACGAAAGCTGGTCGCTGCCACTCAGCATTTTACTCGGTACTCCTTTTGCAGTTTTCGGGGCAATGTTTTTCCTGTTTGTTGCCCGTTTTTTCAGTGAGACATTTGAAAACAATATTTTCGCTCAGATCTCACTCGTGATGCTTATAGCAATGGCAGCAAAGAATGCCATTTTAATTGTTGAATATGCCAATAATGAGTTTGCTAAGGGACTGTCGCTTTACGATTCCGCTGTTAGAGCTGCCAAGTTACGTTTCAGGCCCATTCTTATGACTGCATTTTCATTTATTTGCGGGGTATTCCCACTTGTTATTGCAACGGGCGCCGGCGCTGAGTCACGCAAGGTGATGGGAATGGCTCTGATAGGTGGAATGACAATAGCAACATTTTTAGGAGTATTCATGTATCCCATGTTGTTTGTTTTTATTGGAAAGATTGCAGGATATGAAAAGAAAAGGAGATTGGCAGTGCAGAAAGTAGAGAAGGAAAATACAAATAGCAAATAACAAAAATCAAATATATTATTTATGAGTAGAAATATTTATTTCGTTTTGATATTGTTAATAGGTCTCTCGGGCTGTAAAGTAGGTCCAAACTATGTAAAGCCCGAATATAAAAGTCCTGCAACGTTTAGGTTTGATACGGCAACAACAGATACAATTGTTAACCTGAAATGGTGGGAATTGTTCAGGGATCCTGTTTTGGACACTTTAATCAAAATTGCCCTGGAAGAAAATAAAGATGTGCTGGTGGCTGCCGCAAGAATTGAAGCAGCCCGTGCCACAGTAGGTTACAATAAAGCGGATATATTCCCAACGTTAAATGTTGCAGCAGGAGCTTCCGGCGGCAATTTTTCCGGAGTGAAATTTGACAATACTTCAAAGAATTTCTATGCTTATCCCGAACTTTTATGGGAAATTGATTTCTGGGGGAAATATCGCAGGTCAACTGAAGCGGCCCGTGCCGAGTTACTTGCTTCTGAATATAGCATGCGTGCCATTCAGATGAGCCTGATATCGTCTGTTGCAAGTACCTATTTTCAATTACTGGACAATAAATCGAAACTGCAAATATCCAAAAACACACTATCTTCACGCGACAGCGGCCTCATAATTATTCAGGCCAAGTATGATTACGGCACTGTTGCTGAGATTGATTTAAACCAGTCGCAGGTACAAAGAGCCATTGCGGCAGTATCAGTCCCGGTTTATAAACGCTATATCGCATATAATGAAAGTGCATTAAGTATTTTGTTAGGCCGTAATCCCGATTCTATTCAGATTGGAATTGAATTATGCGATCAACAATTTCCTCCTGAGATACCTACTGGATTACCGTCTCAACTCCTTAAAAGAAGGCCTGATATTTTACAGGCTGAAGCAGAATATATGGCGCAAAACGCCCGTATCGGCATAGCCGTTGCCATGCGTTTCCCTTCCATAAGCCTGACAGGCTTGCTCGGCATAGCAAGCAACGACCTCTCAACCCTGACAACCGGAGGAATGGCATGGTCAGCAGGCGCTAATTTATTAGGCCCTCTTTTCAAATTCGGAAAAAACAAAAGACGGGTTGAAATAGAACGATATAATACAGAAGTCGCATTGTTGAACTACGAAAATACGGTTCTTCAGGCATTTAAAGATGTTGAAGATGCTTTAATCACTATTGAAACCATACACGAAGAGCTTATTGCTCAACAATCACGTTTTGATGCAGCAGTCAATGCCGAGATGTTATCGCAACATCGTTACGATAAGGGCGTGACCAGCTATCTCGAAGTGCTTGAGTCGCAAAGGCAATCTTTCGAGGCACAACTTGATTATTCGCAAACCAGGCAGGAATTGCTGAATGCCTATGTACAACTCTATAAAGCGTTGGGTGGAGGATGGATCTCTGAATGAAGAAGTAGGGAGTAAGGAGTATGAAGTAGGGAGTAAATCAAGCCACGCTACTGCGGGGTTTGTCTCTCTCTAATTGCTAATTGCGATCGCGACAGGATTCGAACCTGTGACCGACGGCTTAGAAGGCCGTTGCTCTATCCGCTGAGCTACGCGACCGGTTGAAAATCATAATACACCTGCAAAATTACTAAATAAAGTAGTAATATTTTAATATAAATCAAAGATATAAATTCTGAATTTCTTTAAAGGAGTGCCTATGACATAAGCACCAAATTCCAATTATGAATTCCCGGGGCAAATTTTAATTTCCCCCCTGTTTTCCTGATTACAAACTAAATATCTTTAGGTTTAATGTTGTATTTGTCAATCAGCTCTTTGCATAATTCCGAATTCTTTACAGCTTCCTTTATTGCTTTCTTGAACATTTTCTCCTGTTCGGGGTTTTTACTGTACTTTTCTTTGTAATATTTAATTTGCTCAGCCCTTAACATTTTTAGGGAATCAAGTTTTTGATCAATAAACTTACTGGTACTGTCCGTGGACAATTCATACATCTTGAAAGAAAGTTCACATTTAAATTTAGCGAAAGTCTGTGCATCTTTTCTGATTTGTTCTTCCATGGGTTTTTCACCACTGCTGCATGAAAATAAAAATGGCATCAGGAAAACAAATATTAAAATGAATAGATTTTTTGAACGTTTCATGTTGATAAAATTTTAGTTGATTTTTATGATTAATGCCCCTGTTTATCTGGCAGGTTTATACATGGTTCTATACAAAAGTACAAAATATAAACAGTTATGAATAGTTATTGGTTATTCGATATTCGATATTAATTAATTCTTACTTTTATGATCTCAGAATTAAACAATGATTTGGTTTTTCTTAAGCAATGGATTGATAAATGGAAGTTTGATTGCTATAACAGCACTCGGGTTTGCCATTGTTTATAACACTACCCGCATTTTTCATATTGCATATGCTGCACTTTATACCTGGGCAGGATACGTTTTCTACTGGTTATATGTTATAAATGGATTCAATTTTTTTTTGTCGGTCGCAATAGTGGTTGTTTTCACTGTATTTCTGAGTATTCTTTGTGAAAAGCTTGTATACCAGCCGTTATCAAAAAAGGAACGTTCACCGAATACATTAATGATAAGTTCTATTGGGATATTAATAGTCCTTGTTAACCTTATCGCACTGATATTTGGAAATACCCCCAGGATCTTCCCACATAATGGTTTTGATTTATCTGAGTTTAGTTTTTATTTCATCTCAGGAATACCCTTTATTTCGTTTATTGTCTTCAATCTGACCATGATCTTATTCTTTATTATTTTAAAGTATTCATCACTGGGGATAAAAACAAGAGCTTTACGGGATGATATTCTATTAAGCCATGTTTTTGGTATTGATACTTACCGGTTACGATATATCCTGTTCGGGATCTCAGGTTTTCTGGTTGCCATTGCTGCGTCATTCAGATCACTGGATGTAGGAATTAACCCTTATGTTGGGCTTCCGGTATTTATTTATGCTTTTGTTGCGCTGGTTATTGGTGGGGTAGGGCGTTTCGAAGGACCTTTACTGGGAGGTTTTATTCTTGGGATACTACAGGCATTGGTTGAATATTTTGTCGATAACAAATGGGTCATGTTGGTAACATTTGGTATTTTAATGATATTCCTGATCTTCAGGCCTGAAGGATTAATTCCGGAAAGGAAAAGAGTTTATTAGACTGAATAATTGAGTTTGGAATGGATTATATTCTGCATATAGGAATATTAGTTTGCATTTATACTATAATAACAGTATCAACCAATCTGCTGGTGGGCTTGTCAAATCAGATCTCTCTTGGCCAGGCTGCTTTTCTGGGGATCGGAGCCTATATTACGGCATTGTGTACTATTCTCCTGAATTTATCCCTCATTCCAACACTGATCATCGTCATGATCGTAAATGCATTGTTAAGCTTTCTGCTGGCAATTTCCTCCATAAAACTGAAAGGTGATTTCTTTATTCTTGCAACACTGGCTTTTCAGTTTATCATTTACAGTATACTATACAATTGGAAAGATGTTACTCAGGGGTCTGCCGGAATAACAGGGATTCCTTATCCAAATATATTTTATCTGTTAGAAATTAACACTAATCTTTCTTTTTTGATCCTTGCTGTTTTTTTTACTCTTATCACACTAATATTGTTCTACCGGTTTTTTTATTCTCCTTTCGGCCTGGCATTAAAAGCAATGCGGGAAGATGAAATCGCATTGCAAACACTGGGCAGAAATACAAAAAACCTTAAAGTCTGGTCCTTTGTAATATCCAGTTCATTCATTGGCTGGGCTTCTTATCTTTATGCTTCGTACATGAGCTATATTAATCCGGTAGGGTTTAACCTCGAGGAATCGATTTTTATTCTTATTGCTGTTTTAATTGGAGGAATAGGTAACCTTAAAGGGTCGGTAACAGGTGCCTTGTTTGTTATTTTGCTTCCGGAGATATTAAAATTTGTTGGTTTGCCTGATGGTATTGCTGCACCTATACATCAGATAATTTACGGTTCTATCCTCATCGTTTTAATGTTTTTCAGGCCGGGTGGCCTTTTTGGAAATTTAGAGTTCAAATAATAATGGATCATATCCTGAAAATACAAGATTTGAGCAAGAGTTTTGCACTAAACGGTAGCAGCCGTTCAAGGTATGCAGGAAATGAAATTATACCTGTGGTGCAGGATCTGTCTTTAAACATTCAACGAGGAACAGTAACAGCTTTGATCGGTGGAAATGGTGCCGGAAAAACAACTTTATTTAATATGGTCAGTGGTTTATTAAAACCTGACAAAGGAACCATAACTTATATATCAAATGAAAAAGAACATGAATGCCATTTGTCACAACCATATGAGATTAGCAGGCTTGGCATTGGAAGAATGTTCCAGGGAATAAGGATTTTTGAAAAGTTAACTATTTATGAGAATCTTGCGCTTTTCAAATTTAACATTAACTCCGAATCGCCGTTTTATACCTTATTTCATAAAAAAGCTTTCCGTCTGCTGGAAAAGGATATCCAAACCAGTATCCGGGACATCCTGGAAAAATTACCGGGGACAGACAACGTGTTTCTCAATGATCTGAATAAGCCGGCCGGCAAACTCTCATATGCACAGCAAAGGTTATTATCGATGATCGGTCTGTTCCTGGGAGAATATGATCTGATTCTGATGGACGAACCTACTTCGGGTATTAATTATGAATCCATAGGAGATATCAGATCATGGATCACAAAATTTATGGAGATCGGAAAGACAGTATTCCTGATTGAACACAACATGAACTTTGTTAAGGAAATAGCAGATTATTGCCATTATATGGCGTCAGGAAAGATATTATATTCAGGACAGCCAAAGGAAGTTTTTGAAAATGCTGAAGTCAGGAACGAATATTTGATTTGATGCTGAAATTACAAAACATATCAGCGGCTTACCGCAAAGATTACCTTATCCTTGAAGGGATTGACCTGGAAGTATTTTCCTGTGAAAAACTGGCAGTACTCGGCAGAAATGGTGTGGGAAAAACCACCCTTGCCAATGCCATCATGGGATTGGTCCCATTCAGGAATGGAAACATTGAATTCAATAATGAGCTGATCTCTAATTACCCTTCCCACAAATTAATAACAAAAGGAATTGGTTACTTTATGCAGGGGGGAAGGATATTTCCTCAGATGAACATTGAAGAAAATATCAGGGTAGCCTGCCTGCATCAAAATATAGCAGCATTAAAAGACAATATTGAAAGGTTAAAGCCATTCATACCTGTTCTCAGGGAAAGACAACTGAATACCGGAAAGGCAGGTAATCTTAGTGGTGGTGAGAGAAACCAGCTTGCATTGGCCATGGTTTTAATCAATAAGCCGAAATTGCTTATCCTGGATGAGCCATTTGCCGGGATGGCCCCAAAAAATATCAACCTGATACTTGGATTGCTTGAAGACCTTCATGGCAATTTGAATTTTACATTACTTCTTATAGAACAAAACCAATATATTGCTAAAAAAATCTGTAATAAAGTATATGAGTTAAGACAAAAGAAGCTCCATCCATTGCTTTTTACATAAAATAATCCAATTTTATTTATATTTGCTTTGTATTATGTCAAACCAATCTTTTAAATTTATGATCAAAACATGTACACGTCACTTCCTTTTTCTGATTATTACGATTTTTACCTTTATTTCCTGCAATCAGAATAGATCTGAGGATTCAGACAGGTCAAGTAGTAGTGCAGAGACATTTAATGTAGGAGTGAGCCTGACACTGACAGGACCTGCATCCAACTGGGGAAATGAATTGAGAAAAGGCCTGGAATTTGGATTTAACAGCCAGAATCAAAAATCTGATGGCCCGAAGATAAATGTGCAGTTTGAAGATAACAAATTCAATCCTAAAGAAGCTGTCAGTATTGCCAGGAAATTTACAGAACTTGATAAGATGGACCTGGTAATTGCCGGATATACACCGATTGTAAGAGCCACGACAAAGATAATAAACCAGAAACAGATTCCTATGGTCGCTACCCTTACAAGTGCCTCAAATATTGCCAGTGAACTGGAATGGATTTTCAGGGATTTTGTTCTCGAGTCAACTTACATGCCTGTGCTTGCTGAGTTTGCCTATAACAAGGAAAATTTCCATCATGGAGCATACTTAGTGATCAATGATGATTTTGGCCTTGATGCAAGACATTTTTTCATTGAGAGGTTCATGGAACTGGGTGGTTTGAGCATTAATGGTGAAGTGTTTGAAACCACTGACCTTGACATGAGAAATAAGGTGAATAAACTATTAGCTATGGATCCTGAGTTTATCCTTCTCGTTGGAAGAGGTTCTGCTATGATCAATGCCTGCCGGCAGATCAGGGAAGTTTCAAAAGATATAAGGATATATTCAAGTTCTTCAATAAATAATAAAACAATCTGGCAGGGATTGGGCTCTGCCGGTGATGGCATTGTTTTTCCTACAATTGCTGTCGATGAGGACACCCCCGGATTCATTGAAGTTAATGAAGCTTTTAAGTCTATATACCAGCAGGATATGAACTGGGTCAACACCTATGGTTATACTATTGCAAATTATTTGACTGATGGATTTACCAAAGCCGGAAAGGATAAGGAAGCTTTAAAATCTTATCTCAAAAACCTGGATTTCATTTCATTGCGCGGCCACTTGTTAATGAATGAAAACTCGGATGTTATTACACCTGTAGATCTTTATAAAAGAGAAAACGGGTATTCCATAAACCTTGAACATTAAACCTAAAAAACAAATAATCATGAAAAATTATTTTCAGAAGTTATTCTTCCTGGTTGCTGTGTTAATGGTTTTTCCTTTGGCAGGATTGACGCAGAACAGGATTAACGGTTTTGTTTTTGACAAGGAAACAAACCAGCCTCTTGGAGCAGCAAATATCCTTGTT
>JAUWGC010000179.1 GCA_030606625.1 Bacteroidales bacterium
TGCATCAAAGTGTGTCGGTACATTATCCAGTCCGCCACCGGGAGGAACCGTACCTGAATAGTAGTCGAGTGTCAGCCAGTTGCCTGCACCAGTTATCGGTTCTCCCAGGTCAACATTATAAACCGTACTATTATTCTGGCATGGCACCCATAAGGTACCAGTCGGATCCAGAGCAGCTCCGGCACCACCATATCCTGTTGAGCCCGGAAGTCCAAATGACTGAAGTGTTACCCAGGCATTATTAGGATCTATTTCAGTGATCATATCTGCAGGTGAATTTTCCACAACCCACAGAGAGCCTTCGGCATCAGGACCACCTTGCGGATGCCACTCAAGTCCACTTACACTCATAAATGAATGTGTGGAGATCGTAGCTCCTGATCCGTCTGTTCTCCATATCATGTCACTGTTCCAGCCACCAATATAAAATTCGTCATTATCAGCATCATATCCAAGACCACGCTGTGAAGTAACTGTCCATGCTCCTGTAATTGTAGAAACAAGATTACCGGTAGCAAGGTCTATAACTTTGATAGCGTTATCTCCACCAACGTTACAACAATACAGGTAAGTCCCATCACTTGCCATATCACCTATCCATGAACCACCAAACGGAGCACTAATGGTATTACCGGTTAATGCACCAAGTGTAGTTACTTCAAAAATTGTTGTTGGAGCGGCAAGAGGATCGGTGAGCCATAAATTATTACCATCATGACCAATACCCCATGGAAGGCTCAATGGTGCAGGCCATGATGTTATTACATCTCCTACATCACGATTCCCCATGGTAATCACCTCATCATTAGCTTCCTGCCTGTTCAATGCCAAAGGATCTGAAACCTCGCCAGAAATTATCTGGGTGGAATTTCCTGGCTCATATTTTGGATAGTCAGTTGCCGGATAAACAATTTCTGCTTCCCAATCCAGCGGGCCGTCTCCTGTGTTCAGAATACCTGTCTGTGTTGAATAGTATTCGTTCGGGTTCAGCGTATAGCTGTGGAATGTCGGTGAGATGAACATATTTGGCTGTGTCAGGATAATATCGTGGTAAGTTGTATCACCTGTATATACAGTTACAGGGTCGGTAATTGTGTTATAACCGTCTTTCCATGCCGAAACATCCCAGGTTCCAACCGGAACAGGACCAAGATAATAATATCCGGCGGGATCTGTTGTAGTAGAACCAACACCATCAATACCAACTGTTGCTCCAGCTATTGTCAAGCCAGCGCCATTCATAACATAACCTTCAATAGCTCCGGGAGGAAGTTCGTAATAAAGGTTTAAATCATCAAGCATGGTACAATCACCATCCGTTGAATAACCATAATAATACTTACATGATGTTTGAAGAGCAAGGTCGAAGCTTGCAAGGTTCTGATATGGTGTCAGATCATAAGTTAATACTTGCCATGGGTCATCTCCATCAGTTTGTGGGTTATAGTAAAGATTACCAAGCTCATCAGTAATAGCAACACCATCTACCAATACCCTGAACCAGGAATATTTCCAATTGGAACCGCTTCCAAAGCTTCCGTTTTGCCGCATATCAAATTCTATCTTTAACAAGCCTGGCTCACCGGGGATAGGATGAACTTCCATATTGACGAAAGCATGGTGATTAACATTTGTGTTAAAAGCCTGAGAATAAGTAGTACTTGTAGAACCACCGGACCAACCAGAGGAACTATTACCATCCATCATTACACCATAAGATGAGCTGTGGGCGGCATTAGGCGAAACATAAACATGGGATTGCGAAGCTGCAACAGCTTGCATCTCATCAGGGAATGCTCCGCTTTCCCAATCTTCAGTGAATGGAAATGCTACTATAGGATCCGGTCCTAATACTTCCTCAATAGTCAGGTCAAAATCCGGAATACACGTTGGTGAAGGCCAGGTATCAACCATAATAAAATAATTACCAGGAACCAACGAAATACTTATAACTTTCGGAGTAGACCCGGAGGAACCGGTAACATAAGCTAAACAAGCTCCAACATCCGGACAAGCATCAAATATAGCCATTCCTGTCCAAGTTGTACCATTTGGATCCATTGTGATAATAATATCAATGTTAGCAGTTACAGGTAACTCATAAATAATGTCTTCCCCTCCATCATAAGAACCTAAGCATGTACTACTATAGTTGTTTCCACGACCACAAGTAGTTTGGCTTAGATCAGAGTATGGTAAATCTGCCGGAACATTAATAATTATCGGGTCTGTACAATCATCGCCAACAGCACGACTACCGGCATTGGACATTGGCACAACCTGAGTTGGACCGTGTGCTTTTTGAATACTTTGCAATTCTTTATCCATCATCAGCCTTTCAGCTTTTAAAATTGCAAAATCCTGCGCAAATACTATTGATGATGATAAAACCATAATCAATAGCATCATGCACATTTTTGTAAAACTTTTCATGATTAAATAATTTTGGTTAATAAATTGATTTTTATTTAATTATAACATTTCTTGTAAAAAACATTTATACAAATATAAAACAAAAAATCAAAAATCAAAATTTGTATGTATTCTATATGCCTATTTTTAATGATTGGAAACCGGATCTCAGAATGGTAATCAATTCAGCCATAGATACAATTTGGGTTTAACAACTATTATAAGACAAAATTTTACAATAAATCGTTGCATCGATTAAAAAAAAAGGCTGCCGTTTGGCAGCCTTTTTTTTTCGTTCCTCAACCGTACGGTCAGGATTTAGTGAGTTATCAGAACTTTCTCGATGATGATATTCTCTGCAGTTTCTATCTTGATCATATAGATACCTGCTTCGAATCCTGTTACGTTGATCTCAAGTACATTGTCATTAACAACTTTCTTGTTATAGACAAGCTGGCCAACGTTGTTCAGCATCGTCACATAAGTGATATCATCTGTAGAAACAATGTTCACCACTTCTCTTGCAGGGTTCGGGAACACAGCAATGTTACCATCTGCCAGTAGTTCTTCGATTCCGATACCTACAGCTTCTATTGTTACCGTAGCTGCTGTGTCTGATTCACAATCTTCATATACCGCAGTAACATCGTAAGTGTATGTACCGTTGGTATCG
>JAUWGC010000193.1 GCA_030606625.1 Bacteroidales bacterium
CCTCACGGTTTCCTGATTTTCGTCCCCATAAGCTTTGGGAACAACAAACATTACCTCCACACCTTGTTTCAATAAGCCTCTGGTCATGCCAAAACATGCTGTTCCCAGACCTCCTGTAATATGCGGCGGGAATTCCCACCCGAACATCAATACCTTCATTTAATTTTCCTTTTGTCTTTTGTCTTTATTAGTGAACAGTGATCAGTGACCAGTGACCAGTAATAAAAACAATAATGTATCATTCAGCATCTTTTATCTTTTATCTTTTGTCTTTTGTCTTTATTAAGCCTCAGTAATTCACACAGAATCTAAATTTTCATATAGATCGATCAAGTATTTGGTCCTTATTAACTCCGCCACACTCCATGCCTGCGATATCGCGCCACCTGCCCTGTGTGGCGGGTCGCCGTCGTAAACCTCGGAAACAGTCCCTATACCGGCCTCTGTCATCACTTCCTCAAATCCATGATAGAGTTCATTTACAAAACTCAAACCACTTTTTCCATGAATCTTCAGGTAAGCTTCAGTAAAAGGTCCCAACAGCCAGGGCCACACTGTTCCCTGGTGGTATGCCTGATCCCTGGTAGCCTGGTCTCCGTAACAAACACCTTTGTAATAGGGGTTCTTGGGTGATAACGTCCGCAATCCCCGTGGGGTTAGCAATTCCTGTTGCACTTTGGTGATCACAGCTTTTCTGATCTCTTCATTAACCGGGCTGTAAGGCAGGGAAGCTGCAAATATCTGGTTGGGCCTTACACTCCAGTCCTTAAAATCACCATTTACATAATCAGCCAGGTACTGTCTTTGGTCATCCCAGAATGTTTCTTCAAATACTGTGGGGATACCGTCTGCTATCTTTTTCCAATCTGCAACAAACTTTTTATCTCCTGCCAATTCTGCCATTTCGATGGAGAACATTATAGCATTATACCACAATGCATTGATCTCTACCTGCATGCCGGTGCGTGGGGTTACGGGTTTACCATTTACTACGGCATCCATCCAGGTAAGGGCCAAACCCTGTTCACCTGCATAGATCAATCCATTTTCCTGCATCTTTATGTTAAACCTGGTACCTTTCCTGTAACCATTCAGGATCAGTTTCATTTTCTTACCATATTCTTTCCAGACAGACTGTTTCTTGCCGGAGAAAAGAGCATACTGCTGCAAAGCCCAGAAGAACCATAACGGGGCATCCACAGAATTGTAAGTTGACTGATATCCCTCGCCTATATTGGGAAACAGAGGGCCTTTAAGGTCAACAATCATGGTATCAATAACAGCCTTGCCGGTTTGTATATTACCCGTAACAAATAATAATCCAGGTAATGCAATGAAAGTATCTCTCCCCCATCGCCCGAACCATGGATAACCTGCAATAATACCTGTTTTTTTGCCTTTTTTAACAATGAACTGCTGGGCTGCATTAGCCAGGCAGTTTTCAAAACTATCCCTGGGAATACGTTGTTTAATCTCAGCACTGAATAACCTTTTCAGAGTCCTGGGATTCGCTTCCCTGATCCCTGCACTGAAAACAATACTTTCACCTTTACGGATCGGCAATTCAAAGAATCCGGGCACAAACAGGTCTTCCTGGTAATCATAACCCCTGTTCATCTCTTCCTGGTATTCTATTTTATAATACCACTCCGGAACATGTGTATATTCAACAAGTTTGGAAAACTGTAAATATAAATACGAATACCCCGGATACAACCGCATGCGAATGCCATTTTCCGTATTTTCATATTTGTCAATTACTTGCATATTGGCCCTGCTTAGCTGATGCACATTGCGGAACGCCAGGAATGGCTTGAATCTCAGCCTGGTCCGGGAATGAGCATCGAGAAGGGTATATTTCATCAACATCCTGTCATGATTTTTCATAAAAAGCATTTCACGCTTTAACACCACTCCACCGACGCGGTAGATAATAAAAGGAATGGGATCTGCTTCAAAATCACGAATGTATTTGTGTCCTTTGGGATCGTACACTCCACCAGGATATTTATGGATGCCGAGGTTGAATTCAGCATCATGCTGGATGATTGTTTCATCCAGGTTCGACAACAACACATGGTTCTCGTCATCAATACCAGGTTGCGGGACCACAAGCAAACCATGATACTTTCTTGTATTGCAGCCAACAATTGTCTTGCTTGCATATGCTCCTGCCCTGTTCGACCTGATCAATTCCTTGCCTAATGAATATTCAAGGTTGATCAACTGACTCTTATCAAATTCAATATAACTCATTTATCTTACTAATAATATTATTTCCTTCCCTATTTTGAAGGCACAAAATTACTTCATTTTAATTAGAAAAATGTTTTTTTTAAAAAATTAGTAAATTGATGTGATCAGTGATCACCAGTGACCTGTGACCAGTGACCTGTGACCAGTGTGACCAGTGACTAGTGATCAGTGATCAGTAAGAAGTGGTTAGGAATGTTGGGGTTTATTTTTCAAGTGATTGATTAAACCAGAAACCATTTTTCTAACTTCAGTCAAATTGCGTAAAGACATTGAAATATCATTAATGTAATTTAACTTGTTAGCGATCATGATTTGTGTTTC
>JAUWGC010000008.1 GCA_030606625.1 Bacteroidales bacterium
AAAACAAGAAAATAATTGTTGCTATAGTATATTTATATACATTTTTGCCTTTAATAATAGCTTCAAGCCCTGTGCGTGTTGAAAACAGCATTGCCAGGAACATGAACAAGGCATGAGAGACCAGCACATAAATAGGCACACCTCCCCTGAATCGGATAATTACCGGTTCAGTGGTAATCAGATATAATTGACCATCCTTTTGTAAGGTGGCCAAATACATTAACTTACCAGCCATAGGCTGATGCGGAAGGGTAATCACCAGATAGTCCCCATCCCGTTTCATTTCCGAATCAATCCATTCTTCGTCAACGTTTAGTTTTTTGTATTTATATACCCCACTAATGGAAAGATCAGGTGCAAAAATCCTGCTTTCGGCATCACTTTCTCCTCCATGAGACCTGTAGAATTTGTATTTGATACTTTCACCTGCAATTTCAGTTTTTCCTGATTTAGGATATGTCGGACCGGTTATTCTCTGATAAATGGCTATTGTTACTGTAAAAATGATCGTTGCAATCCAGAGTATTAATGATTTTGTTTTATAGTTCATAAGAGGGGAGTATTAATCTGTTTGTGGTTTGTTATTACTTCTCCTAATGGCATCATAAAAGGCCTGATGTATCTTAGTGCGAATATTTAAATCCATTATCAGGGTATTATTTGATTCCGGATATATTCTGTTTGAAAGAAAAATATATACCAGGCCATTCTTTGGATCTGCCCATGCATATGAACCTGTAAAACCACTATGCCCAAAGCTTTGTGGAGATGTACTTTGACATACGGGACCATCTTTTTCATATTCTGTCATCGGTTTGTCAAATCCAATACCCCTCCTGTTATCATTGAGAGGAAATTGTTTTTTTGTAAATTCATCAACCAGTGAACTGTCACAATATTGTTTAGCTCCGTAATTACCCTTTTGAAGAAACATTTGCATCATTATTGCCATATCATTGGCATTTGAAAATAACCCGGCATGCCCTGAAATGCCTCCCAGCAAAGCTGCTCCCTGGTCATGAACATCCCCGTGAATCAATTGTTTTCTAAAAACACTATCATATTCCGTCGGCACAATTTTGTCCAATGAAAAATGTTTTCTCGGAAGAAAATTCATAGTAGTTAAACCAAGCGGAGAATGAAATAA
This sequence comes from Bacteroidales bacterium, assembly GCA_030606625.1. GTDB lineage: Bacteria > Bacteroidota > Bacteroidia > Bacteroidales > B18-G4 > JAUWGC01. The sequence goes on from JAUWGC010000008.1 coordinate 1,148, forward strand.
TTTATTTACGTATTCTTCAAACGGTTGATTGGTAATGTTTTCAATCGACCTTGAAAGAAGGTAGAATCCCAGGTCGCTGTATTTGTATTCCATATTATCCCTTAACCTGGAAAACCGGATGCTGTCAAATATTTTACAGGTGTAATTCTTATTGATATAAATGTTTTCGGCAACCCGGACTGAGAATTCTTCACTTATCTCCTGACTGATAATATCCTTGTTCAAATCATCATCAACAATTAAATACTTATAATAAGGTATCCATGGTTGGAATTTTGCCTGATGAGTAAGAATATCCCTTATGATGATGTCCTTTTTATCACCATTCCTAAGGAAAGGAAGATATTTGCCGATCTTCTGATCAATATCCAATTTTCCTTCTGAATAGAGTTTCATAACAGCAGGTGTTGTCGCTGCGATCTTTGTCAGGGAGGCAAGATCATACAGATCATCATCATGTACTGGAATCGTTTTATCATAAGTATGATACCCGAAGGATCTTTTGTAAAAAACTACTCCGTCTTTGGCTGCAATAACCTGGCAACCCGGGAATGCCTTTTGATCTATTCCGTCCTGTATAATTGAGTCAACAGCAAGCAAATCAGTTCTGTCAATCCCCACATCTTCAGAAATTGAATATTTCAATCTTGTTTTAGTTGTGTTTATGCCCGAATATATCGGAAAATCTGGTAACACTGCAACAGGTAACATTCCCACGGAAGGTATGCCACCAAAAATGATTTGTGCAGATATTTCCTGCGCCACAGGATCATCCTGGTAAGAGACCAATATTGCATTAATATCGGGAATGCTTTTTATTTGACCAAGAATATAAGGACATGTGAAAAGGTTAAGAATTATATTATGATCTGTTGCTGCATCCTCAATAAAATTCAGTGCTTCCTCTGTTACCCCATAATTTTTATAAGTGGAAATATTTGTATTCTGCACATCAATGATCAGTAGATCAAAATCTGAGAGCTGTTGTAAAAGGAGATCAGCTTCATCATCTGCCGGTTGCTTTGCAAGTTGAAAATATTTGATTGGAGCATAGTTGCCAAGCATTTGCTGGAATGGAGAAGTTTCTCCGGTGCCAATAGATACAGAAACAATATTTAAGGTGTCAAGCTTTTTGACAGGAACAATTGAATTATCGTTTTTTACAAGGGTAATGGATTCTTCAAATAATCTGCATTTCAGTACTTCATCATTCGGATTTTGCAGGTCATCAGGAAGATTTTCTATTTCAACAGGTTTGAAATGATTTAACCCGGCCCTGAATTTGTACTGCAAAACTTTCTTGCATTTCTGATCAATTGAGGACTGACTTATTGTTTCCTGTCTTATGGCTTTTTTAATAGAATTGATGGCAACCGGGACATCTTGTGGTAAAAGCAGAATGTCATTTCCTGCTTTTAATGCAAATATTTCAATGTCACCTGGTTTATGGTGTTTTGTAACACCTTTCATATCAAGAGCATCAGTAAAAATCAAGCCGTTGAAATTTAGCCGGTCACGAAGCAATGAGTCTACAATGACCGGGGAAAGCGTTGAAGCAAGGTAAGTGTTTTTTTCATATGCCGGAATATACAAATGAGCAACCATGATCCCATCAACACCATTTTCAATAAGTTGCTTGAAAGGATATAGTTCTAAAGTGTCAAGCCTTACTTTATCATGTTGGATGAGGGGAAGAGTTAGATGTGAATCTGTATCGGTATCACCATGCCCGGGAAAATGTTTGGCTGTAGCAATCAATCCCTGGCACTGCATTCCTTTCATATAAGCAATTGCTTTGCGTGCAACAGCTTTCTTATCTTCGCCGAAAGAACGCATGCCAATTATTGGATTAGTTGCATTTGAATTAATGTCAACAACAGGTGCAAAATTGATATGAATGCCCATTCTTTCGCATTGTATGGCAATCACTTTACCCATTTCATATATGAGTGAATCATCATGGATGGCTCCTAAAGCCATCTGAAAAGGATATGAAATTGCGTTTCCCAATCTCATACCCAATCCCCATTCGGCATCTATTGCAATAAAGAGTGGCGTTTTAGCCTGTTCCTGCCATTCATTGGTGATACTGGCCTGGCTGATAGGATCACCCCTAAAGAATGCCACTCCACCGATATTATATTCCCTGATATAGTTCCTGATCTGACTATTGTATGGTTTGTCGGAATAATTTGCCCTGACGATGAACAACTGAGCTATTCGTTGTTCTGGTGTCAGGGTGCGAAATACTGAATCCACCCAATGCTTTTCTTCAATGGAATCATTAACTTTTAACCTGCCGGTAGGCAGACAAGGAATAATTCCCTGGCCTGCATGGGCAAACATACTGGTGATAAAGATCAAAGAAGATAATAACCCTGGAATTACCATCATTTATTCCTTTTTTTTCTCGTGTTTTCTGGTTTTCTTATGATGTCGTTCTCCTGTTATTTTATTTTTCTCTTTCTCTTTCTCATACTTTTTTTCACCACCCGGTTTTATGGTTTCTTTTATGCCACTTAGAAGTGTTTTCCATAAATAATTACCGAGGCCTTTGTTTTTATTCCGTTCGAAAAACAAATTTGCTTTTTTGGGTGGACGATCACGGGAAGGATTATCTGATCTGATAATTTCATTAGCCAAACAAGACAAAATACCCTTCTCTTTTATCTCAGGTCTTTTTTTACGTTCCTTCAATACAGCAATTTTCAAATCATGGTAAAGCAATTCCATGGTTCCTCCGGTAGCAAAATCGCTGTTTAGTTCTGCTAAAAAACTTACATGATCAACGGCACCACCTTTTATGGAAAATTCGGTAATCGGTTCAAGCATTGAATTGAGCGGGACTATTTCCATTTTACCCAATGATCCGCTAAAAGTGAACCTGTCTTGCAGATCATTCAATGGCATGTTTATTTGTCCCTTAAGGAGCCCCTTCCCCATAAGTTTGCCTTCAATATTTATTTCCATTGAAGGATGGTTCTTTATCCATTGCTGCTCATTCGATATATTCCGAACCTCTACTTCCAAGTCGCTAAAATATACCATTCCCGGTTTATCTTTGTTTTTATGATGTTCCTCATAAGTAAAATGGCCATTACAGATCTTTAATTCTTCCACTGTAATTTTTTTATTCAGGTTACGCAGAGCCTGCTGTGGCAACTTTGGAAAATGCTGATAATCAAAAGGTATTCTTTTATCCCGAAAATCATTTACTTTAAAATCCCCAACCTCCAATTTGCGAATACAGACCTGCTGATGTTGAACCAGTCTGTTAAAATCCACACCTTTCCATGTTATTTGTGCCAATCTCATTACAACCCAGTCTCTTTGTTTTCCTAACACCTTGCCAAACTGATATTTCCCATATTCAGGTATCAGTAATAATGAATCCATCGTTAAAAGAGAATCAGATTTTACAAGCTTGAGATTATCAATATGGAACTTATACATATTTCCGGGAAACAGCATTTCAAAACTATTAAGGCTCACTATTAAATCATCAAAGACAAATTTTTTATTCGAATTATCTTGAAGGGTTTCGGAATATAAATTAAAGATTTCAATGGTAAAATCCTTTGTGCTGATTATTGACTGTTCTTTTTCCTGATTAATAACATCGATACCAGCATTTTCTATTTTTAGTCTGTCAACCAGGATAGATTTAATGATATTTTTCTGTTCAGCATTAGTACTCTTTTCCCATTCAAAAATTTTTCCTTCCCTTTTTTGAAAAATATCGCCTTTTGAAAAGAGCTTAATATCCGGTTTCCTGATTAGAATTAAATTTATCTCAAGCACTCCTTTCCTATAAGCTTTCCAAATTTTAACACCCGCAAGTTTTATCTCATCCAGGATTGCTTTCAATATCAATTTATCAGAAGGTGATTCCGCAATATTTTTTTCCGGATATAATTCAACACCACTTACTTTAATGGATCTCGAAAGTAAATTTACCTTAACCTTTTTGAATTCAATAACATACCCTTTTATGGGATTGTTTTTTAATTGATTCCGCAGCATAGTATCTGCTATATCACTGGCACGGAAATTCAAGATCAATAAGGCAATTATCAACACTAATAAGATACTGCCAGCAATCCAAAGGAGTAATTTTTTTACGCGCATAATTTATTTATAAAATAAATATAACCTGTTGTACTTTGAAGAGATAAAATTATGAATAAAAATCATAATTGGTTAAACACAATTCTAAAAAGCCAACCTTATTTAGGCATGGTCATTCCGGTTACTGGTCACTGATCACTGGTCACTGATCACTAAAAAACATCATAAACCAACATTGTGGAAAAAAAATATTTCATATCATTGCCAGAAAATTACAGGAAAAGGGGGTCCTTGTAATAAATATATTTTGGTAAAAGTAAACTTTCATATAGCATATAACCATTAAATCTAAAAATTATGGAAAAATATTTTGACCACGCAATTGAATTGATTATGTCTTACGGACCAAAATTTATTTTGGCCATTATTACATTGATCATCGGTCTTTGGATCATCAAATTTATCAGCAAGTGGTTTGTGAGGTTCATGAATAAAAGAAATGTGGATAAGTCACTAAAGACATTCCTCAAAAGCATGGTATCTATCCCACTGAAAATCCTTCTGATCATATCTGTAGCCAGCATGATAGGCATTGCGACAACATCATTTATTGCAATTATTGGTGCTGCAGGATTGGCTGTGGGCTTGGCACTTTCAGGTACTTTGCAAAACTTTGCCGGAGGTGTGATAATTCTGTTATTCAAACCATACAAGGTAGGAGATTACATCCAGGCACAAGGTCATTCCGGATCTGTCAGGGAAATCCAAATCTTTAACACCATCCTGAAAACCCCTGATAATAAAACCATTGTAATTCCAAACGCCCAGCTTTCCAACGGATCAATAATTAACTTTTCCACCGAACTAATTCGCCGGGTTGACATGACTTTTGGAATCGGTTATAATGATGATATCGATAAAGCCAAGCAAACTATAATTAATCTTATCAAAGCAGATTCAAGAATATTGAATGAGCCGGCAGAACCTTTTATAGCTGTATCAGAACTGGCCGATAGTTCGGTAAATTTTGTCGTAAGAGTATGGGCGAACAGCTCTGATTACTGGAGCATTTTCTATGAAATGCAAGAAAATATAAAGAAAACATTTGACAAGGAAAATATTTCAATTCCATTTCCGCAACAGGACGTGCACTTGCACCAGGCTGACATAAGTGAATTATGATGACAGGCAGGGACAGTTATAAGCAATGTGTGAGAAAATACAGATTTGATATTTACGTTCTTTTTAATATCTTTGGAAAAGAAAGATAATAAAACGCAAAAAAAGACTTTTACAAAGTTTAGCTATGGAGCATATTATTTTAGTTGCAGCAATTATAATATTTGCATATATGGCACTCTTCTATATCATTGCCCTGCTGCTTAAAAATAATAGTGTCGTTGATATTGGCTGGGGATTGGGATTTATCACCCTGATTTCCATTTTGCATATATTTTTTCCGGTTCTGTATATCAGGAAAATACTCATAACCTTCCTCATAGTGCTTTGGGGATTCCGGCTTGCAGCTTTTGTTTTCGCCCGTAACATTGGAAAAACCGAAGATTCCAACTATGCCCGTTTCTGCGAAAAATGGGGAAAAAGATTTTTTTTATTTTTATTTTTTAAAGTATTTATATTATACGGCCTTATCATGCTGATAATGGCATATCCAATTATTCTTGTATTTAATTCCGATCCATCCGTTCTCACAATATATGATATTATCGGTGTTATGCTTTTTATATTTGGCTTCCTGTTTGAATCCATCAGTGATTACCAGCTTGCTAAATTCAAAAGTAAGCCTGAGAACAATGGGAAACTAATGATAAACGGCCTCTGGAAATATTCAAGGCATCCGAATTATTTTGGCGAAGTTGTCCTTTGGTGGGGATTGTTTTTTATAGCTCTGTCATCAAATTATGGCTGGACGGGTATCATCAGCCCACTGCTCATTACAATTATACTGACCTGCATCTATGGCATTCCTTCACTGGAAAAGAAGTTTAAAGGGCGTGAAGACTGGGAAGCATATAAAGCAAAAACACCAAAATTCTTTCCGTCATTTATGAACAGGACCTAAATTTAAAATATTATCTCTTATATATCAACCATTTCCATATTTCCTTATAATTGACCTTCTTTCCATACATGAGGATACCTGTACGGTAAATTTTTGCCGCAAGCCATGTTGTTGCGATAAATCCAATAATCAATAAGCCCATTGACAGGTAAAGATCAAAGTATGGAACGCCTAAAGGTATCCTTGCCATCATGACTACAGGCGAGGTTAAAGGAATGATAGAAAACCAGAAAGCAACAGGCCCGTCAGGATTCTGTATAACAAACTGGGCTATTACAATAGATATTATCAACGGTATAGTCACAGGCATCATAAACTGTTGTGTGTCAGCTTCTGAATCGACAGCTGATCCAATAGCGGCAAATAATGCTGCATAAAGTAAATATCCTGCAAGAAAAAAGAATAAAAATGACAGGATCATCACTTCATAATTAATTGAATTGATGGCCTCAAAAATCCTGGCCATATCATTATCCTGTTCGGCAATCTCTTCTTCACCGGCTTCAATAGTCAATTGACTATTAGCAGGTATCATTTTCTGCATTTCATCCTTTGGTAGCTGATTTGTGAAAGCCAGTTGAAACCCTGTCACGATCGCAAAAGTAAGAACGATCCATAACAAAAACTGGGTTAGTCCAACCATTGCAATCCCGATAATTTTTCCCATCATCAACTGGAAAGGCTTAATAGATGATACGATAATTTCAACAATCCGACTTGTTTTTTCTTCTATAACACCTCTCATGACCTGGGCACCGAAAATAAAAATAAACATGTATATCAGGATACCTGCAAAAATTCCCAGGCCCATGCTAACTTCAGTGAATGTTTTTTCTTCACTGCCGCTCTCATCAATCTTGATAGTATTAATACTTATTTTCGTTTTTATTGACCTTAAAACCTCCTCATCAATCCCGGAGGCAGCAAGCTTAAGCAATTCCACCTCTTTCTTCATGACATTTTTTAAATAGCTTTTCACATTGATGCTGGGCTGCCTGTCGGAATAAAGATTTGCAGAAGTTGGTACAGTAACCTCGGTTTTAGGAATATATAGTAAGGCGTAATCATCATTTTGCCGGAGGTTTTCCTTGGCACTCTCAAGATCCGTCACAGTATACTGGAATTGCATATTGTCACTATTCTTAAACTTACCGTAAAAAACACCTGTTTCATCAAGGACTACAATGGTCTTCGCAGATCCATCTGACATTTGGGTAAGAAAAACAGGTAAAATAAATACCGACGCCATTAATATTGGGCCAAGGATCGTCATTATAATAAATGATCTTTTCTTAACCCTGGTTCGATATTCCCTTTTTATGACAAGTAGTATCTTTTTCATTTGGTTTTCTGTTCCTTAACCTTAGTAATGAAAATTTCATTCATTGTTGGCAAAATCTCAGTAAAGGAATGTATTGAGATATGTGGAAGCAGTTGTTTTATCAGGTTATTTGCTTCACCATCCTTTAATATTTTGATCCTGGCCCGCTTAAGGTCTTCATCCTTTTCATGAAATTCACCTAGCAATTCATAACCGGGTTTCAAAATACTTTTTAAAGATCCGTAAAAACCATTGAAGGCGACCTCGAAAGTATTTGACTTATATGCTTTTTTCACATCTTTTACTCTGCCATCCAGTATTTTACGTGAATTGTCAATAAGGGCAATATGATCGCAAAGCTCCTCAACTGATTCCATATTATGCGTCGAAAAGATAACTGTAGCACCATTGTCCCGTATCCGGAGGATTTCATCTTTCAGGAGATTGACATTGATAGGGTCAAACCCACTGAAAGGCTCATCAAATATCAATAACCGGGGTTCATGGACAATCGTAACAATGAACTGGACCTTTTGTTGCATTCCTTTGGAAAGTTCTTCAACCTTCCTGTTCCACCAGGCCATTATCTCAAATTTCCCAAACCATTCCTTGAGTCTTTTCATAGCCTCAGGCTTAGACAAACCTTTCAACTGAGCCAGGTAAAGTGCTTGTTCCCCAACCTTCATCTTCTTATATAATCCCCGTTCTTCAGGAAGGTAACCAATTTGGGAAATATGTTTTTGCCTCATGGGTTCACCATTGAAAAGCAACTGGCCTTCATCAGGAGCTATAATCTGGTTGATAATTCTTATCAGGGTGGTTTTTCCGGCACCATTAGGGCCCAACAAGCCAAAAATACTTTGATCTTGAACACTAATACTAACTTTTTCAAGTGCAGTATGGTTAGCATAAATTTTGGTTATCTCTGAAGCTTTAAATAAATCCATTAGCCTTTAACGTATATTTTCTGATGTTCGGACCTTGTATAGTTAACCTCAATTATTTAAAATATTCTTTCATCCGGTCAAAAAAGCTTTTATCCTTGCTGGTTGGGTTAGGCTTAAAATTTTCTGATTTTCCAAGTTGTTCTAATACCTTTTTTTCTTCTTTGGTAAGTATTTTAGGTGTCCATACGTTGATATTCACAAGCATATCTCCCCTTCCGTATGAGTTCACATCCGGCAATCCCTTTCCTTTCAGGCGTAGTACTTTTCCACCCTGTGTCCCGGGAGCTATTTTTATCCTTGCTTTGCCTTCAATGGTGGGTATTTCAATAATAGTACCCAATGCAGCATCACTAAAACAGATATACTTTTCGAACAGCAGATTTTTTCCATTCCTGATCAATTCAGGATGATTGATCTCTTCTATCAAGATGATCATATCACCTGGAACACCTCCCCTAGCAGCTGCGTTACCTTTGCCACCCATAGATAATTGCATTCCATCTGAAACACCGGCCGGTATTTTAAGGCTAATAATTTCTTCTCCCCTGATAATACCATGACCATTACAATGATTACATTTTTCTGTAATTATTTGTCCTTCCCCGCCACAGGTAGGACAGGTTGTTGTTGTTTGCATTTGTCCGAGGAATGTATTAGTGACCTCAGTGACCTGACCTGCCCCATGACAGGTATGGCAAGTATGATAAGAACTGCTATTCTTCGAACCTGTTCCGCTACATTGGTTGCATGGAACATACTTGTTAACTTTTATTTTCTTTTCCACCCCGTTGGCGATCTCCTGAAGAGATAGCTTAACTTTAACCCTGAGATTAGATCCTCTATTGACCCTTTTTCTGGTCGACCCGGCTCTTCTGCCAAAGGAACCGAATCCACCGAAAGCATTCCCAAATGCACCTCCAAAAATATCCCCAAACTGACTGAAGATATCTTCCATTGACATCCCGCCACTGAAACCACCTGCTCCACCTTTTAATCCCGTATGACCGAACTGGTCATAACGTCTGCGCTTTTCAGGATTGCTCAGCACCTCGTATGCTTCTGCTGCTTCCTTGAATTTGACTTCAGCTTCGGAATCATCAGGATTCTTATCAGGATGAAACTTCAATGCTTTCTGGCGATAAGATTTTTTTATCTCCTGCTCAGTCGCATTGCGGTTAACTTCTAATATTTCGTAATAATCTCTTTTCGTCGTCATCTTAATAGCATTCTATTAGATACAACATTATTAAAAATATAAACATCAACTACCTATAACAACTTTAGCATACCGGATGACTTTGCCGTTCAGCAAATAACCTTTCTCAATTTCATCAACAACTTTGCCTATCATATCCTTCGACGGGGCCGGAATGCTAGTCACAGCCTCATGATATTCCGTATCAAATGATTCACCGATTGTCTTCATTTGTTCAAGTCCTTTCTGGCTAAGAACTGTCAAAAACTTATTGAAGATTAACACAACGCCTTCTTTGAAATTCTCATCCACTTTCATCTCTCCAAAAGACTTGATTGCCCTTTCAAAATCATCCAGAACCGGTAGTACTGCTGTAATCACTTCCTCAGAAGCAGTTTTACTCAGTTCTATTTTTTCTTTAAGCGTCCGCTTGCGATAATTATCATATTCAGAAAACAGACGAATATATTTATCGTTCAGTTCATCTATTTTTTGTTTTAATTCCTTGATTTCTTTATCATCTTTTCTTACTTTCTTTGTTGTTTGGGGTTTCTTTTGAGATTTGGATCTTTCTTTATCTTTTTCCTTTAATCCTTTTTCACCATCCATACTTAATATAATTAATGATATTAAAATTATTGTTGTTTGAGCCTGAACAAATTATTTGCCATTCTATGCCATCAAGACAAATTGGCAGCAAAAATATAAAAGTATAATCTTTTTACAAGGAATTCAAATTGATTATTACTCCGAAGGTATAGGTTTCGTGAAATAATTTTAAAATATCATTTATCCGGAAGGAGTATGCAAAAATAAATCAGGCGTTCAGACCCGAAGAAAAGCGGAAAGCAAGAGGTGTATTGGGCAGGACATGAAACGCAGCGTATGAGATATGAAGTATGCAGCCCAATGTAGTTTGCAATATTATTTCCGGATAATCTCAGCACCAAGGCTTCTCAGCCTTCCATCTATATTTTGATATCCCCTGTCGATTTGTTCTATGTTGTTAATGATGCTTTTGCCCTCGGCTGAAAGTGCAGCGATAAGAAGAGCAACACCAGCCCTGATGTCAGGTGATGTCATCTCGATGCCCTTAAGTGGATACTGACGATTTAATCCGATGACCGTGGCCCGGTGAGGGTCACATAGAATGATTTGGGCTCCCATATCAATCAGCTTATCAACAAAAAACAACCTGCTTTCGAACATCCATTGATGGATCAGTACGCTTCCTTTAGCCTGGGTGGCTGTAACCAGGGCAATACTGATCAGGTCGGGAGTAAATCCCGGCCAGGGAGCATCACTAATGGTCAGGATGGATCCATCCATAAAGGTTGCTATCTCATAGGATTTCTGTGATGGGATGATAATATCATCATCCTGTTTTTCAATATTTATGCCCAATTTCCTGAAAACATCTGGAATCATACCCATCCTCTCATAATTCACATTCTTGATGGTGATCTCCGATTGGGTCATTGCTGCCATGCCGATAAAGCTTCCGACTTCGATCATATCGGCCAACAACTTGTGTTCACAACCACTCAGATAATCAACACCATCAATTATCAGCAGGTTTGATCCAACACCTGATATTTTTGCCCCCATGCGGTTAAGCATAGAGCAAAGCTGAAAAAGATATGGTTCACAAGCAGCATTAAAGATAGTGGTTTTGCCTTTTGCCAATACAGCTGTCATAATAATATTGGCTGTTCCCGTAACTGATGCTTCATCAAGCAACATATCACAACCAATCAGGCTGGTTGCATCAACCTTGTAAATGTTTTCTATTGTATCATAATCAAATGATGCACCCAGCTTTTGTATTCCGATGAAATGTGTGTCAAGCCTTCTGCGGCCTATCTTATCTCCTCCGGGGTGAGGCATATATGCTTTCCCAAATCTTGACAGCAGAGGGCCTATGATCATAATCGACCCCCTTAGACTTTCAGCCTTTGATTTGAATTCAGGAGTTCTAATATATTCCAGATCAATATTGTCAGCCTGGAATGTATAAGTGTTCTCATCTTGCTTTTCAACTGTTACACCCAGGTCATCGATAATCTCAATCAGTTTGTTGACATCACGTATATTGGGAATATTGCTAATGGTAACTTTTTCTGGTGTGAGCAATGTAGCACAGATAATCTGTAAGGCTTCATTCTTGGCCCCCTGGGGTGTGATCTCCCCTTTTAATCTGTTGCCCCCAATGATTTCAAATGAACTCATAAGGTGCCATTCGATTTATAATTATCCCTTTTTCTTCCTCTGGCCCTTCCGTTTGTATAATTATCCCGCTGCTTGCTATTGTATTTCTTCTTTCTTGAGCGGGCAAGAATATCACTAGTCTCATTGAGTCTAATATTTTCACTAAGGATCAGTTTGCCTTTTGATAACTCTTTAAGGTGATCGCAAATCAAATCATCATTCACCGATTCACGATTCCACGTAAGGTATAATTTTTTTATATGGTTTGCAATAGTCTTAATCAGTGCTTCTTTCTCAGGTCCTTCATCATATTGAATGGCCTTATCAATAATGTTTTCAATATTCTTTCCATAATACTTGTATTTGATATTTTCATTTGAATATCTGACAGGCTGTGGCTTATTGTACAAAACATTCTTATCAGGCATCGTGAAAGGTGAGTCAACGTCCAATTTGAATTCAGATATAATGAATAAATGATCCCAAAGTTTTTGCCTGAAATCACCTGCATCTTTCATTTTGGGATTCCTTTGAGACATGATGTTGACAATCACATTGGCAAGTTTATTCCTTTTTATCCTGTCTTCAATAGAAATGGCATATTTAATCATTTTCTGAATATTTCTGCCATATTCCGGCATTGTCAGACTATTACGGATAGTATTATATTCCATGAATAATTATAAATTATGAATGATTGATTTTAAGTACATGTAAAAATTGTGAAAGGCAATAAATAATCCGGATTTTATAACTTTTTAGAAGTAGTTCTGCGTTGCAAAGATAATAATTTATTTTATTTCAAAATTTTAAGCCTGGCATATTTTAATAATAATTGTTTTTGTCCTACTTTTTGAAAGAAAACCATTGCCTTTTTATTGTCGCTATATCCCTCGATATGAACCACTTTCCCCTGGCCAAACCGTTTGTGCTCAACTTCCATCCCTACCTGAAAATCATCCAAATTAGCAATATTCACACTCAATAAATTATCATCCCTTTCAACTTCGCTAATCTTTTTCAGATTTTTCCACTTCTGGTTTTGATAATATAGCTTTACATCTTGTCCGGACTTTTTTTCTGATGAACGTCTTAAAGGAGTATGAACTGCAGCCCTTTGCGGGATGTCCAAATAACTATTACCAATTTCTTCAATAAACCGGCTGGGTTCTGAAGGTATTAATTTCCCCCAGCGATAACGATTATCAGCATAAGAAACAGTTAACTGTTTCATTGCCCTGGTAACAGCAACATAGAACAACCTTCTTTCTTCTTCCAGGTCTGCTCTTGAATGTAAAGATTGTATGGAGGGAAACAGGTTTTCTTCCAGGCCCGTAACATAAATATAGGGAAATTCCAGGCCCTTGGCAGCATGAACCGTCATAAGAGATACATGATCAATGTCTTTCTTATCTTTATCATCTGCATCAGTTAACAATGCGATATCCTGCATAAACTCATCCAGGCGACGGGGACCGGGTTCCTTGTCTTCCTGTTGTTCTGCTGTTCTTTCCTGTTGAGTAAATTCCTTCATGGCGTTGATCAGTTCCTCAATGTTCTCATACCTGCTCACACCCTCCGGTGATTGATCTTCATAAATATCTTTTAATATACCTGAAGAAGAAACGATCAATTTTCCAAGATCATATGCATTTTTGTTTTTCAACTGAACTGAAAAACTGTTGATCATCATAACAAATGAAGATATCTTTGACATTGTTCCGGAATGGACTTCCAACCTATGCTTTTTCGGATTCTCGAGGACCGTCCACAGGCTTACATCATGTTTATCTGCTACAACCACAACCTTTTCAATTGTTGTTTTCCCGATTCCCCTGGTCGGGTAGTTAATTATCCGGATCAGTGCATCTTCATCCTTGTGATTGATCACCAGCCGGAAATAGGCCAGCAGGTCCTTGATCTCCCTGCGTTTATAAAAGGATAAACCACCATAGATGCGATAGGTGATATTCAGTCTCCTCAAAGCTTCTTCAAATGCCCTTGATTGGGCATTGGTGCGGTAAAGAATGGCAAATGAGCCGTTGGGCAACTGGTGATTCATTTTATTTTCAAAAATGTCGCTTACTATCATATTGCCTTCTTCATTGTCAGTGGTTGCCTTGATCAGTTTGATCTTATTCCCCTTGTTATTATCCGTCCATATCTCCTTGAATATCTGATCTTTATTGTTGACAATAATGCCGTTTGCTGCACTGACAATAGTCTTGGTAGAACGGTAATTCTGTTCAAGTTTAAAGACTGCCAGATCCGGATAGTCATTCTGGAAATTGAGTATATTCTGAATATTTGCACCACGGAAAGCATAAATGCTCTGGGCATCATCACCTACCACACAAATGTTTTCGTTGTTCGCCGCAAGCTTTTTAATGATCATATACTGCACATGATTGGTGTCCTGATACTCATCCACCAGGATATATTTGAATTTCACCTGGTATTTGTACATTACATCCGAAAACTTGTCAAGAAGGATATATATATTAAACAACAGATCATCAAAATCCATAGCATCGGCTTTCCTGAGCCGGTTGTTGTAAATGGTATAAAGTTCTCCGATCCTTGGCTTTCCGGCCATCTGATCAGCCTGCTTCAACTCGAAATTATTAATATATTCCATGTGTGATATCAGGTTGATTTTGGCATTGGAGATCCGGGCCAACACATAATTGACCTTATAAACCTTTTCATCAAGTTGCTGTTCTTTGATGATGCTTCTCATCAGCCTTTTTGAATCTTCCGTATCATAGATCGTAAAGTTTGAACCGTAACCCAGCCGGTGGCCTTCGATCCTCAGGATACGGGCAAAGATCGAATGAAAGGTTCCCATCCAGACATTGCGTGCATCACTGCTGCCGACAAGCCTGATGATGCGTTCCTTCATTTCCCTTGCCGCCTTATTGGTAAAAGTAAGTGCCAGAATATTAAACGGGTCAATACCCAGGTTCAGCAAATGAGCTACACGATAGGTCAGCACACGGGTCTTGCCCGAACCAGCCCCGGCAACGACCATGGAAGGCCCTTCGGTGTATTCCACGGCTTTCTGCTGCGCTTCATTCAAATCTCGTAAGATATCTTTCATGGAAATAGATTGATCTGGTTGGCAAAAGTAAGTTTTTTTAGATGGAAATTAGTTGAAAAGTTGTTAACAATCAGATACTGAATGTATATTGAAAATCGAAAACCGGCCATCGACAATAATGCAATTACATGAGGATTCACATTTTACATTTTACATTTTACATTTTACCTCCCTCCATCTACATCTTCTACCTGATAAGAATAGCTATCCCCGGTTGATAAATCCTTTATATTGTTAATATACTGGCCGCAGTTGCTTCCAATCTTATTTTCTTCCCACTCCCCAATGCTTAAAATCACTTCATAACCCGTCATTCTAAGGTTTTCAATGATCCCATAATTGTAGATGCCCGGTCTGATCAGTGAATCGATTTTATTTTTTTTGGCTTTGCAGGTTGGATTTACCGGAGTGATCTTAATAAGAAACTTCTGCGGATCGAAGTATTCCAACAATTTCCCCGGTTCAATGATATGCTTCTTCCCAATGGCAAAATTGAGAGTGATCTTTCTTCCGCCCCTGGTGTAAAACCTTTCCCCATAATCAGCAATCTGATTAAAACTCCATTTCCTTACAGGTATCAGGTCGTCCCGTTGTTGTTCATCAGTCGAATGCAAGGAAAACTGCAACTGGAAATTATGATCATATAAATTCTTCCTGACCTCCAGGAGTTTTTCAAAGAAAGCGTCCGCTCCAACCGGTGCAATGGTCGACAAGGAAGGAATAAAATTCTTATACCTGTATCGTTCAGGTATTTTTAATAAAAATTCGATTACGTTTATATTGAAAGAGGGTTCTCCCATCCGCGAAAACTGGATCTTGAACTTATCTGTGTTTATATCTCCACCGGGGAATCTTTTCCTGGTCACGTAATCAACCTGGAAACTGAGTTCTTCGAACGACAACTTACCATTGCAGGTTCCGCCAGCATCACAAAATTTGCAATCCACAGGACAACCATGCAGGGTTGAAATGACAATAACCCATTTCTCCCTGATGGTCAAAGGAGGCTGAGTGGATTCCACAAACTCAAAGCGTTTGCCATCCTTTGTTTCTGCAACATATACGTTTGCTATCGGATTTTCCTGTGTTTGCTGAATAACTTTCATCCTTGATAATATATTTCCATAGCCACCTTTACTCCATCCCCGACAGCTATCGAAACCTGCCTGTATAAATCGTTTTTGACATCACCAATTAAAAATATTTTCTTTTTATCAATCAGTGTATCAAGCATATTCCTGATCTCTTCTGATAAATAATCCATTTGAGGTTCACGGCCGGTCGCAAAAATAATGTAATCCAGATAATAATCCATGATCTCACCATGAAAAAAAAACTTTGCTGACAAACCTTTATCTTTCTTTTCCAGGGTTGAGAGAACATTATTTTTCAAATAAGTGATACTATTGCAATTACAAACCTGATCGTACAATAATGGAAGGCACCTATACTTTGAATGGCGGTTGAAAATATACACACGATTATTTTGAGATAGATTGACAGCATAGTCAAATGCTGCATCACCTGCACCAACGATCCCTGCAATCATATCATTCAAATGACGAACAGGATAAACTTCATAAAACACTTTATCTCTCACACCTTCCTGTGTATCTAATTCACGTATTCTTTTTGGCTTTGTTCCTGTTGCAATAACTAATAACGGATGAATATTCTGTCCCTCCGCAGTTTCGACCAGAAAATTATTTCCCTGAAGCTCAACCTTGATTACTTCCTGATGCCTAACATCAATCTCATATTTTATCAAATGATTTCTGAAGTTTTTAACAAGCATTTCGGCTGATATCCCAAAAGGGAAGCCCGGGTAATTTTCAATGATGCTTGCGTTTCTTAAAAGGCCTCCTGTATCATCTTTTTCATAGATAAGAGGTTCAAGTTTATATCTTTTTAACTGCATGGCGCATGCCATTCCTGCAGGGCCGCCTCCAATGATAGCAATCTGTCTCATACTTATTTACTTATTTCATCAAGGATTTGGCGTGTCAGTATTGGTTTAACAAAGCCATAAGAAAGGTTTATCATTGTGCTTAAATGAAAATTATAGTTATAGGCCGCTGTGGCATCCAGAGGAAATACAGGTTCAAATCCTCTAATAAATGCTGACCTGACTGTGGTTTCACAACATAAATTTGTCATCACCCCTGTAATAATTACCTGATTGACGCCTTTTGTCTTCAGTTGTTTTTCCAAATCCGTACCATAAAATGCATCATATTGAGTCTTTTTCATTATTTTACATCCCTGTATAAGAATGGCTTCATGCAAATCAACAAAAGGATGATCTTCAGTGATTATTTCGTCCCATCTTAAATTCATCAAACCAGCATTTGTTTGGTTGTTAATATGTTTGGTCAAAAATACAGGTATGTGATTCTCAAGGCATAAATGCTGCAATAGATTAATGTTCTTGATAATTGCCTGTCCGGAAGGAATATAGGCGTGTGCTTTTCTATCGAGAAAATATTTTTGCATGTCAACTACTAACAATGCAACCTCGTTTTTTCTGATTGAGAACGGATACTTGCCACATAATGGCTGTGTTTCATCCAGTATTTTTTCAGAAACCTCATGGATATTTTCAGTGGTAAAATATTTCTCTTTCATTATATTAAAAATATAAGTGTACCTCGATGAAGAGCAAAGTTAATTCTTAAGATCTTTAATAGGGATAATTTTTTTCAATAAAAACATTGAATAATTAAAATATATTAGTATTTTTGCACCCATTTTAGCAGAAACTTGCTAAACACAGGGCTGAACAACCATTAGGGAAACCTGATAAAATTAGACAGATAAAGGTTTCATCCCTTCGGGGAATTGTCTTATCTGCTTACCTGATATCCGAATTCCCTTATTGTTTCCAGCCGGGCAAAAGGTTTTTATATCGTTTGAAGATTTGATTTTTAATTACTTTTGCACACCCATATTTTTATGGGTTATTTTTTAAAAATATTTAAAATTCATATATATGCCAACAATTCAACAACTTGTCAGAAAGGGAAGAAAAAAGCTGACCGAAAAGAGCAAGTCACCAGCGCTGGATGCATGTCCGCAACGAAGGGGGGTCTGTGTAAGGGTTTACACAACAACCCCTAAAAAGCCAAATTCTGCCATGCGAAAAGTTGCAAGGGTCAGACTCACAAATGGCAAGGAAGTTAATTCTTACATTCCTGGTGAAGGACACAACCTGCAAGAACACTCTATTGTAATGATCCGCGGCGGCAGGGTAAAAGACCTTCCAGGTGTGCGTTATCATGTCATCCGTGGTGCACTGGATACTTCAGGTGTTGAAGGCAGGAATCAACGCAGATCAAAATACGGAACAAAAAAACCAAAAGAAAAGAAATAATTAAAAAAAATAACTCAACAACAAAAAATGAGGAAAACAAGACCCAAAAAGCGGCTAATTCTTCCTGACCCGAAATATAATGATGTTTTGGTGACGAAGTTCGTAAACAACCTGATGTTGAGCGGCAAGAAGAATCTTTCTTTCAAGATCTTTTATGATGCTATTGATATCGTCAGTGAAAAAACAAAAGAAGATGGTCTTGAAGTTTGGAAGAAAGCACTGGCTAATGTCACCCCAAGTGTTGAGGTTAAGAGTAGAAGGATTGGTGGTGCCACCTTCCAGATTCCTTCTGAGATCAGAGCGGGCAGAAAAACATCCATTGGCATGAAAAACCTGATCAATTTTGCCAGAAAAAGGCATGAAAATACTATGGGGCAAAAACTGGCAGGTGAGGTTTTGGCAGCATATAAAGAAGAAGGCTCTGCATTCAAGAAAAAGGAAGATACCCACAGAATGGCAGAGGCAAACAAAGCATTCTCTCATTTTAGATTCTAAATGATATTTAATGGTATAATACATTCATGCAGGACAAACTAACATATACGCGTAACATCGGCATTATGGCCCATATCGACGCTGGTAAGACTACCACGACCGAGCGTATATTGTATTATACCGGCATCAACTATCGTATCGGTGAAGTCCATAACGGTGCTGCAACCATGGACTGGATGGTACAGGAGCAGGAACGCGGCATCACTATCACATCAGCCGTAACTACTGTTTACTGGGATGTTAAAAATCAGAATTACCGCATCAACATTATTGATACACCTGGACATGTTGACTTTACCGTGGAAGTAGAACGATCTTTAAGGGTTCTTGACGGGGCGGTTGCAATTTTCTGTGCTGTAGGAGGTGTTGAACCCCAGTCTGAAACCGTTTGGAAGCAGGCTGACCATTACAGTATACCCCGTATCAGCTATGTGAATAAAATGGACAGGGCCGGAGCCGATTTCTATACTGTTGTTAACCAGATCAGGGAAAAATTGGGCGCCAACCCTATCCCTCTGCAAATACCCATAGGTTCCGAAGATGAATTTACCGGTATTATTGACCTTATCGAGAACAAAGCATACGGCTGGGATAATGAATCATTAGGAGCTATTTATAACGAGGTTCCTGTCCCGGAAAATCTAAAAGACACTATTAATAAATACAGGTCAGAACTTATTGAAGGTACTGCAGAAGAAAGTGAAGAGCTGTTGGAAAAATTCCTTAAAGACCCTGATTCCATTTCCGAAGAAGACATCATTGCTGCAGTACGAAAAGCCACCCTGGAAATGCGTATTACACCTGTTATGTGTGGTGCATCATTTAAAAACAAAGGAGTCCAGAAATTGATCGACGCAATTTGTTTCTTCCTTCCTTCACCAACAGATGTTCCACCTATTCACGGATTGAATCCATACACTGATAAAGAAGAAACCCGAGAAGCAAACAACCAGGAACCATTCAGTGCCCTGGCATTCAAGATCGCTTCAGATCCTTTTGTCGGACGCATTGCATACTTCAGGGTTTATTCCGGGTCACTCAATGCCGGTGAAGTTGTCCTGAATGTCAACACGAATAAAAAAGAGAGGATTGCACGGATCCTTCAAATGCATGCAAATAAAAGAACCCCAATCCAAAAGATCGAAGCAGGAGAAATTGCAGCAGCCATTGGTTTTAAAGAAATACGCACCGGAGATTCATTAACAGATCTTAAGCATCCCATCATTCTTGAAAATATCAAATTTCCCGAACCTGTATTACGACTCGCAGTAGAGCCAAAACTCCAGGATGATATAGATAAACTGAGCATTGCTCTGAAAAAGATGATAGAAGAAGATCCAACCTTTAATGTCAAAGTTGATGAAGAAACAGGTCAAACCATCATCAGCGGTATGGGTGAATTGCATTTAGAGGTGATCCTTGACAGATTAAACAGGGAATATAAAATATCTGTCAACAAAGGTGCTCCACAAGTGGCATATAAGGAAGCAATCACTGAATCCATAATGCATCGGGAAATTTATAAAAAACAAACCGGTGGTAAAGGACGCTTTGCAGATATTACGGTTGATATATCACCGGCAGATAATACAGTTAAAGGATTGTTGTTTGTCAATGATATCAAAGGAGGTAACATTCCGAAAGAATATATACCGGTTATTGAAAAAGGATTCAGAAATGCCATGTTCAACGGAGTTTTGGCAGGCTTTGCCATGCAAAATCTGAAGGTTCGCCTCGTTGACGGGAGATACCATAACGTTGATTCTGATGCTCTCTCATTTGAGATCGCGGCAGGATTGGCATTTAAAAACGCATGCAAAAAAGCCAAACCAACTCTGCTTGAGCCAATCATGAAACTGATGGTTTCAACATCTGACAAATACATCGGCGATGTGACCAGTGACCTGAACAAGAGAAGAGGACACCTGGATAATGTTGCTTCCAGGACAGACGGCACTTCGGAAATCTATGCCAAAGTTCCCCTTGCTGAAATGTTCGGATATGTCACTACCCTGCGCACTATAACATCAGGGCGCGCAATTTCTAACCTTGAGTTTTCTCATTATGCAAAAACGCCAAGGGAAATAGTTGAAGAAGTTTTATACAAAATCAAAGGATACGTTGTGAATATATAATAAGGTAACTTCAAATTATCAAATAACGTGAGTCAAAGAATTAGGATAAAATTAAAATCATACGATTACAATCTGGTCGACAAGTCGGCCGAGAAAATCGTGAAAACTGTAAAAGCAACAGGGGCTGTTGTCAGCGGACCAATACCGTTACCGACAAACAAGAAAATCTTTACGGTAAACAGGGCTACTTTTGTCAACAAAAAATCCAGGGAACAATTTCAACTTTGTTCATACAAAAGACTCCTGGATATATACAGTGCCACAGCAAAAACCATTGACTCCCTGATGAAATTGGAGCTGCCCAGTGGCGTAGAGGTCGAGATTAAAATCTGATACAAAGGAAAAAGCAAATAATAATGTCAGGAATAATTGGAAAAAAAATAGGGATGACCAGTATTTACGATAAAAACGGTAAGAATTTACCCTGTACCGTTATCGAAGCTGGTCCATGTGTATTGACACAAATCAAAACAAAGAAGAATGATGGTTATGAGGCCATTCAACTGGCTTATGAAGATAAAAAGGAAAAGCATGCCAACAAACCATTGAAGGGACATTTTGCAAAGGCTGGTGTCTCTCCAAAAAAAATAATGCGTGAATTCACAAGGTTTGAGCCAGGTCATCAGAAAAAAATCGGCGATGTCTTGACAGTAGATATTTTTATAGAGGGTGAATATATTGATGTGGTTGGGTATTCCAAAGGAAAAGGATTCCAGGGAGTTGTCAAGCGTCATCATTTCCACGGGGTTAACGATGCTACCCACGGTCAGCACAACAGGATGCGGGCTCCTGGGTCTATTGGTGCATCATCGTATCCCTCAAGAGTATTCAAGGGAATGCGTATGGGAGGAAGAACAGGTAACCACAGGGTTAAAATGATCAACTTGCAGATATTAAAGATTATTCCTGACAAAAACTTAATTATAGTCAAAGGTTCAGTACCAGGACCTAAAGGATCATATGTAATTGTTGAAAGATGGAGTTAGCAGTATACAAAATCAGTGGAGAAAAAACCACAAGAAAGGTCAAGTTAAATGACACCATTTTCGGTATCAAGCCTCACGATAATGCAATATATCTCGATGCCAGGCATTATATGGCCAGTCAAATGCAAGGTACCCACAGTGTCAAGGAAAGAGGTGATATTACCGGAAGCACCCGCAAGGTGAAACGTCAAAAAGGTACAGGTACAGCCAGGACAGGTAGTATCAAGTCACCATTGTTACGAGGTGGTGGACGTACTTTTGGACCCCGTCCAAGGGATCACTCCTTTAAGCTGAACAAAAAAATCAAGAAGTTGGCAAGAAAGTCGGCACTCAGTTACAAGGCTCAGGAAAAACACATTACCATCCTTGAAGATTTTACATTTGATGAACCGAAAACAAAGAAATACATTGATTTTTTAAATGCTTTTAAGCTGACTGAGAAAAAAACATTACTGGTATTACCAAAATCAGATCAGAATATTATCATCTCTTCAAGAAATTTGAAGAAAGCAAAGGTTACCGAAGCATCTTCGTTAAACACATATGATATTTTAAATGCTTCAGATCTGCTGATCGCAGAAAGTTCGATGAAAGAAATTGAGAAGATATTGGCACAATAATCAGATATATATTAGAAAGATGGAAATCATTATAAAACCGATAATCACTGAAAAGATGACCGGGCTTGGCGAGAAACTGAACCGGTACGGATTTATCGTGCATAAGAAAGCGAATAAACTTCAGATCAAGAAAGCTGTGGAAAATCTATACGGGATTGAAGTAATTGCAGTCAATACCATGAATTATAATGGCAAGGCCAGGTCCCGTTTTTCAAAATCAGGTTACATTACCGGTAAAACAAGTTCATTTAAGAAAGCTATCATTACATTAGCTGAAGGTGAAACAATTGATTTTTATAGCAATATTTAAATAAATGGCTTTAAAGAAATACAAACCAACTACACCGAGTCAGCGCTTCAAGATCATTAGCGCATTTGATGATATTACCACTTCTACACCAGAGAAGAGCTTATTATCTCCTGAGAAGTCATCAGGTGGTAGAAACAGAGAAGGGAAAATGACTGTTCGCTATCGTGGTGGCGGTCATAAACAAAGGTATAGGATCATTGATTTTAAACGTGAAAAAGAAGGTGTTCCTGCTACGGTAAAATCCATTGAATATGACCCAAACAGAACAGCTCGTATTGCGCTATTACATTATGCTGACGGTGAAAAGCGTTATATCATCGCTCCTCACGGAATAAAAGTGGGACAACATGTTGTTTCAGGCAAAGGTATATCTCCTGATATCGGGAACTCTATGTATCTAAGTGAAATACCCTTTGGTACCATTATTCACAATATTGAATTACGTCCCGGGCAAGGAGCAAAGATGGCGCGCAGCGCAGGCTCATACGCCCAATTCATGTCCAGGGAAGGTAAATTTGCCATTATCAAGCTTCCATCAGGGGAAACCAGAATGGTACTACAAACCTGTAAAGCCACTATCGGTATGGCCTCAAACCAGGATCACAGCCTTGAACAATCGGGTAAGGCAGGCAGAAGCAGATGGTTAGGCAGAAGGCCAAGGACAAGAGGTGTGGCGATGAACCCTGTTGACCATCCAATGGGTGGTGGTGAAGGCAAATCTTCCGGTGGTCACCCTAGATCAAGAAAGGGATTACCCGCAAAGGGATACAAAACCAGGGCAAAAAATAAAGCTTCTGACAAATACATTATTGTAAAAAGAAAGAAAAAATAAATAATTGATTGAAAAATGAGCCGATCATTAAAAAAAGGACCATATATACATTGGAAACTTGAAAAGAAAGTGCTTAAACAAGTGGAAAGCAGGAAAAAAAGTGTGATCAAAACCTGGTCAAGGGCTTCTATAATCTCTCCTGATTTCGTGGGGCAGACCATTGCTGTCCATAACGGGAACAAATTCATACCTGTTTATATCACTGAAAACATGGTAGGACATAAATTGGGTGAATTTGCACCAACACGTCAGTTCAGAGGACATGCCGGACAAAAAAGATAAGAAAAAATAAAAAATCAGAATTATGGGAGCAAGAAAAAGAAACCGGGCTGAGCAAATGAAAGAGGCTAAAAAAACCAAATATTTTGCAAGATTAAGAAACTGCCCTACTTCACCACGCAAAATGCGTTTGGTAGCAGACCTTATCAAAGATGTAGAAGTAGAAATGGCATTAAACATACTGAAGAACACTTCTAAGGAAGCAGCAGGCAGAATGCACAAACTTTTGCTTTCCGCCATTGCCAACTGGGAGGCAAAAAACGAGGGTGTAAGAATTGAAGACAGCCACCTATACGTTAAAGAAGTAGCTGTTGACAGCGCACGAATGCTTAAGAGAATTCAACCTGCTCCGCAGGGAAGGGCACACAGGATTCGTAAACGGTCTAACCATGTTACCCTTGTTTTAGGCAACCTGAATGAAGAAATTCAAACTGAACATAAAGTAGAACAAGAACAATAATATAATCATTTAATTAATCAACATATTAATGGGACAAAAGACAAACCCAATAGGACTTAGATTAGGTATCATCCGGGGATGGGATTCAAACTGGTATGGTGGTAAAGATTTCAGCACCAAGCTTATTGAAGACAATAAGATCAGAAAATATCTCAATGCCCGTCTGTCAAAAGCCGGGATTTCTAAGATCATCATCGAAAGAACATTAAAACTCGTTACCGTCACCATTTTCACTGCCCGTCCAGGTATTATTATCGGCAAAGGCGGACAAGAAGTTGACAAACTTAAAGAAGAATTGAAAAAGATAACCCAGAAAGAGATACAGATCAACATTTCCGAGATCAAGAGACCCGAACTGGATGCTGTGATCGTAGCCAACACAATAGCAAAACAAATCGAAGGACGTATTTCTTTCCGCAGGGCTATCAAAACAGCCATTGCTTCAACCATGCGTATTGGGGCTGAAGGTATTAAAGTTATGATCTCAGGAAGACTGGGAGGTGCTGAAATGGCCCGTAGCGAGCAATACAAGGAAGGACGTATTCCGTTGCATACCCTGAGGGCAAATATTGATTATACTAAAACCGAAGCCCACACAACATACGGAAGGATAGGCATAAAGGTATGGATTTGTAAGGGTGAAATCTTCGGAAAGCCGGAACTTGTTCCATCAAGGACTGAAATGCCCAAGAAACAGGCCCCGAGAAAAGGTGGCAGAGGCAGAAGAAGATAGATTATTATTAATCAAATAAAATAACAATAGATGTTACAGCCAAAGAAAACCAAATACAGAAAACAGCAAAAAGGAAAAATGAAGGGAAATGCCCAGCGCGGGCATCAACTAGCATTCGGTTCCTTTGGTATTAAGGCATTACATTCTGCCTGGTTAACAGGAAGGCAGATCGAAGCAGCCCGTCAAGCTGTCACCAGGTATATGAAACGTGAAGGGCAAATATGGATCAGGATCTTCCCTGATAAGCCCGTTACCAAGAAGCCTGCTGAAGTCCGTATGGGAAAAGGTAAAGGTGCACCGGAATATTTTGTAGCACGCGTCACCCCGGGAAGAATCTTGTTTGAAGCTGATGGTGTCCCACTAAAAATAGCCAAGGAAGCATTACGCCTTGCATCACAAAAACTCCCAATTACAACTAAGTTTGTTGTTAGAAGGGATTATGTTGAATCATAAATCAATTTTAAATGAAACAGGAAGTTATAAAAGAATTCGGAACTGAAGAGCTTAAGGAAAGATTGGATGAAGAAAATAATCAACTGGTTAAACTAAAGCTTAACCATGCTGTTTCTCCATTGGAAAATCCTAACAGGATCAAAGATTACAGAAGAACTATAGCGAGAATGAAAACAGAATTAAGAAAAAGAGAAATTGAAGAAGCCAAAAAATAAGCAATTATAATATAAATGGAAAGAAACTTAAGAAAAGAACGTATCGGTGTGGTTGTGAGTAATAAAATGAACAAATCGATTGTAGTCCAGATTGCTCGTAAAGTAAAACACCCTATCTACGGGAAAATTGTGAAAAAGACATCAAAATTTACTGCTCACGACGAAAAAGACGATTGTAATATCGGTGACACCGTCCGGATAATGGAAACCAGGCCATTGAGCAAAAATAAATGCTGGAGATTAGTTGAAATAATTGAAAGAGCCAAGTAATTATGATACAGCAAGAATCAAGATTAGCGGTTGCAGATAACAGTGGTGCAAAAGAAGTATTATGCATCAGGGTTCTTGGAGGAACAGGAAAAAGATATGCTTCTATCGGCGACAAGATCGTTGTTACCGTAAAAAATGCATTACCATCTGGTAATATTAAAAAGGGAACCATTTCCAAAGCTGTTGTTGTTAGAACAAAAAAAGAGATACGTAGAAATGATGGTTCATATATCCGTTTTGATGACAATGCAGTAGTATTATTAAATAATGTCGGAGAAATGATCGGTACACGAATCTTCGGTCCGGTAGCCAGAGAATTGAGGGACAAAAAATTCATGAAAATTGTTTCACTGGCACCTGAAGTACTTTAATGAAAACAATAAAACAACCATGACAAAGAAAATATTTATCAAAAAAGGTGATAACGTGATGGTTATATCTGGCGATTCAAAAGGACTCCAGGGAAGGGTATTGCTTATCAATCCTTCCAGGAAGACTGCAATCGTTGAAGGTATCAATATGGTTTCCAAACATACTAAACCCAACGCAGATAATCCAAAGGGTGGTATTATAAAAAAGGAAGCACCCATTAATATTACCAATTTGATGGTTATCGACACTAAAGGAAATCCAACCAGGATCAAAATGGTAAAAGATAAAAAAACCAATAAATCAGTCCGTGTATCAAAAAAATCAGGGGAGGTTATTAAATAATGAGTTACATACCAAGATTAAAGACTAAATACAAGGATGAAATTGTACCTGCTTTAATGAAGCAGTTCAATTATAAGAACGTCATGCAGGTGCCAGTACTTAAAAAAATTTCATTGAACCAGGGACTTGGAGCCGCTACTATAGATAAAAAACTTATTGATTTTGGTATTGAAGAATTGACCCTGATTGCGGGTCAGCGAGCAGTTTCCACTAAATCAAAGAAGGACATTTCCAACTTCAAATTAAGGAAGGGAATGCCTATCGGTGCAAGGGTCACCTTACGTCGTGATAATATGTATGAATTCCTCGACAGGATAGTCTCAGTGGCTATTCCCAGGATCAGGGACTTCAGAGGAATAAACGACAAAGGTTTTGACGGCAAGGGCAATTATTCCTTTGGTGTTTCGGAACAGATCATATTTACTGAAATTGATATAGATAAGGTTAATAAGATCAACGGATTGAACATCACCTTTGTGACCTCTGCCAAAACAGATAAAGAGGCATATGCATTATTGAAAGAATTTGGATTACCATTTAAGAATCAAAACAGATAGTTCATGGCTAAAGAATCAATAAAAGCAAGAGAAATTAAGAGACAAAAATTGGTCAGTAAATACGCTGCTAAAAGGGCTGAGTTAAAAGCTAAAGGTGATTATATCGGTCTCCAGAAGCTGCCTAAGAATGCTTCTCCTGTTAGGTTACATAACAGATGTAAATTAACAGGGAGGCCTAAAGGTTACATGCGCCAATTTGGTATATCCCGTATCAATTTCAGGGAAATGGCCTTGCAAGGTTTGATCCCTGGTATTACAAAAGCAAGCTGGTAAAATATAAAAATGTTATAAAATGATAACAGATCCAATTTCAGATTATTTAACAAGAATCAGGAATGCTATTATGGCAAATCACAGGATAGTGGAAATTCCTGCTTCCAATATTAAGAAAAATATTACTAAAATCCTATATGAAAAAGGATACATACTCAATTATAAATTTGAAGATGACAATAAACAAGGCATCATCAAAATTGCTTTAAAATATCATCCTGTTACAAAACAATCAGCCATTACCAAACTTGAAAGGATAAGTAAACCCGGAATAAGAGAATATGTTAGAGCTGATAAACTTCCGAGGGTGTTGAACGGCCTTGGAATTGCAATACTGTCCACTTCCATGGGCCTCATTACAGATAAGGAAGCCCGTAAGGAAAATGTTGGCGGGGAAGTATTGTGTTATATAAGTTAAAAAGAGGAGAACAATTATTATGTCCAGAATAGGAAAATTACCGATCATTATTCCTGAAGGTGTTCAGGTGAAGGTTTCAGGAGATAATGTAGTTATGGTCACCGGTAAGCTTGGTGAGCTTATCCAGACAATAAATCCTGATATTACAGTCAAGGTCGAGGACGGTAAGGTCATCGTACAAAGACCTTCAGATGATAAGAAACATAAGTCTATGCATGGACTTTACCGAGCTCTGATTGCTAATATGGTAATAGGTGTTTCCGAAGGTTTCAAGATCGTCCAGGAATTGGTCGGCATCGGTTATAAAGCACAAGCCAACGGTCAGTTGCTGGAGCTTTCTGTCGGCTATTCCCACAACATTTTCTTTGAACTTCCACCGGAGGTAAAAGTGGAAACCCGTACTGAAAGAGGTAAATATCCCATCATCACACTGACCTCTAATAACAAACAATTACTTGGCCAGGTAGCTGCCAAGATTCGTTCCCTGAGAAAGCCCGAACCATACAAAGGTAAAGGAATCAGGTTTCAGGATGAAATAATCAGGAAAAAAGCTGGTAAAGTTGCTGCAGAATAATATCATCAACAAAATTAAAATCCTAAAGGGATGAAGATAAAGGATAAGAAACAATACAGAAGGTTCAGAATTAAGATGCGAATTCGCAAAAACATTCACGGTACAGAAGAAAGGCCAAGAATGACTGTGTTCAGAAGCAATAAGCAAATTTATGTTCAGCTTATCAATGACCAGGAAGGTAAAACCCTGGTTTCAGCTTCGTCAAGGGAGAAAGGTATTGCAGATAATAAAGCTACGAAAACTGAAAAGGCTAAGCTCGTTGGTCAACGGATCGCTGAAAAGGCAAAAGAAACCGGGATTAATACGGTTATTTTTGACAGGAACGGCTTTTTATACCACGGCAGAGTAAAATCATTAGCAGAAGCAGCAAGAGAAGGTGGATTAAAATTTTAAAAGATTATGTTAAACGAAAATATCAAGAGAGTAAAATCAAGTGAGATTGAATTCAAGGACAGGCTGGTAAGCATACAGCGTGTTACCAAAGTTACCAAGGGTGGTCGTACGTTTAGCTTTTCCGCTATTGTTGTAGTTGGAAATGAAAATGGTGTTGTCGGTCATGGCCTTGGTAAAGCCAAGGAGGTTACATCAGCCATTGCCAAAGGTATTGACGATGCCAAAAAAAATCTTGTTAAAGTACCTGTCCTCAAAGGTACCATCCCTCACGAAACAACAGGCAAATATAGCGGGGCATATGTTTTCATCAAGCCTGCAGCTCCGGGTACAGGTGTAATTGCCGGCGGTGCTATGCGTGCTGTAATGGAAAGTGTAGGTATCAAAGATGTGCTTGCAAAATCAAAAGGATCATCCAACCCGCATAGTGTTGTTAAAGCAACAATAAATGCCTTGACCAACCTGAGGGATCCATATAGCATTGCACAACTCCGGGGAGTTGATTTAAATACTGTTTTTAATGGTTAATCTTAAAGTAGGGCAAAATGAAAAAATTTAGGATAAAACAAGTTAGAAGTGGCATAGGCAAACCGTTGCGTCAAAAACGAACACTGGAAGCACTCGGATTCAAGAAGCTTTATCAAACCATCGAGGTTAAAGCAACTCCTCAGATTGAAGGAATGATCCGGAAAGTAAAACATTTGATCGAAATTGAAGAAATCTAATATATAACGACGAAAAACAAAAGAATATAATGGATTTAAGTAATCTTAAACCGGCTCCTAACTCAACCAAGAAAAGGAAAAGAATCGCCCGGGGCCAGGGTTCCGGCAAGGGTGGCACTGCAACAAGGGGACATAAAGGTGCTAAATCAAGGTCAGGATTCAAAAGAAAGCCTGGTTTTGAAGGAGGACAAATGCCTTTGTATAGAAGGGTACCGAAATATGGATTTAAAAATATTAATCGTGTTGAATACCATGGAATTAATATTGATACACTACAAAAACTTGCTGAGAAGAAAAAGCTAACGGTTATTGATCCTAAATCCCTGATTGACAATGGGCTGGCCTCAAAAAATGATCTTATTAAAATACTCGGAAGGGGTGTATTGAAAGCTAAACTAGAAGTTAAGGCACATGCCTTCTCTGCAAAAGCAATCAGTGAAATTGAAGCTCAAGGTGGTGTTGCAACAAAAATCTAAAGTTGAATGAAAAAGTTAATCCAGACCATAAGAAATATTTATAAGATTGAAGACCTTCGAAATAGAATCTTATATACCTTGGGTATCATACTGATTTATCGATTGGGTTCTTATGTTGTATTACCGGGTGTGGATCCGCATATGCTCACCAATTTACAAAATCAGGCCAGCAGTGGGTTGCTCGGTTTATTGAACATGTTCTCCGGAGGTGCATTTTCAAATGCTTCCGTTTTTGCTCTTGGGATCATGCCATATATTTCCGCATCCATTGTTGTACAATTGCTTGGTATGGCAATCCCCTATTTCCAGAAATTACAGAAAGAAGGAGA
Source organism: Bacteroidales bacterium (assembly GCA_030606625.1). Lineage (GTDB taxonomy): Bacteria > Bacteroidota > Bacteroidia > Bacteroidales > B18-G4 > JAUWGC01. The sequence continues at coordinate 31,681 of JAUWGC010000008.1, forward strand.
AAGCGGAAGAAAAAAAATCAAT
>JAUWGC010000077.1 GCA_030606625.1 Bacteroidales bacterium
AATACCAAAACAATAGTCGATACCATGACAAGCAGATCCCAAAATCAAACCTATACGCTGAACGAAACAGTCAGTTTCAAGATTCCATTGAGTTTGGCAGGTGGAGTAAGTTTTAATAAATCAGAATTTTCAGGTCAAAGGCTGGACATTCTAATGTTGACTTTTAGCGGTACATATCGTGCTTTTAAGAAATGGAGAAATACACTGGGTGTAAGATATTCAAACCAGAAAGAAGAGCAAAAGAAAATTGGAATTTTCTGGAATTCCAAAGTGAAACTCTGGAAGTCGGGTGATCTTGATATCCGGGTGGAAGAAAATATTTTCCAGGATAAAGTTCTAAGTACAAATAACTATGACGAGTTTATTGCCAGAGCAACTCTGTTAATAAAATGGTAATTATTTAAGCAATATTATTTTACCGGAATCAGTAATGCCCTTCGATCTTAAAATATAATAATAAATTCCTGCTTCCAGTCCGTTTGTATTAATAACTATTTTATTCTTTCCTGAAACGAAAGAACTGATGTGTTTGATCATTTGTCCTGTATTATTATAAATACTTATTTGAACATCTGATACATCATTATTTGAAAATTCAATAATAAATTTGTCTTTACAGGGATTTGGATAAACATTCGGATTTAAACTTTGATCTGGTTTTTCATTAATTGAAGTAGTTGATGAAACAGGTGGAAATACAATATAATCTACCCATGCGCAATCACTTCCGCCTGTAGTAAAAAAATCTTTTTGATAGCTCCATTTGAAAGTATGAACACCGGAAGTAACTGCATAGCTTACTTCTGCCCAGCTTTCTTCACCCGACCATTTATCTGTCAGATCATTATCAATGTAAAATTTAAGATAATCGAAATCGGCTTCTGATGAAACTTTTCTGAAGAATGAAATATTTCCGTCAGATAATACTTCAAGTGTAATATAAAGTTCGGATTGAGAACTATTGCCAATGACACCTGATTTTGCACAATAATTTCCTTCGTATGGATTGACATTACAAATTATCCACGGTGCGTTTCCCGAGAATTCCCAATTGAAAGCTGTGAAATCACCGGTTTCGAAATCTTCAAAAACAATTCCTACACTCAGATTAAAAATGTTTTGAGCTAAATATTCTCCTGACCCGAGCAAATAAGCAAATTCAATATTTGTTCCCACAGGAGTTAATTCATCGATCGTTACACTAAAAACAGCATTTTTAGTTGTACCAGGTACCAGGGTATCAAGTTCAAAAACTGTGTCTGCAATACTGGCATAGCTATCATCTGTCGTGAATATTCCAAGTGCATTAAAACAATCACTATGGCCTGTATTTGATGATTCTATAATTATTTCGACGGTTTCACCCGGATCAAGCATTCCGTTGCCGTTACCGGTTTCACTGTCATCGATTGTCAGATTGCCGATTTCAAGCAACGGGGCATTAATAGTATCTTTAAAATAAGATATCCATGTACTGTCACCTTCGGCTTTTATCTGAAAGTTCACAATATGAGCATCTGGAACATTATTTGCAACTAAAAACCCAAAACCATCGGTTACCGAAGACAATCCACCGGCAGGAATATTTCCGTAATTTTCCGTACTGTCGAAAACTGTGATATACGAATCTTCTGTGCTTACAGTTATATCTACATTATTAGCTGTTTCGAAACCAACATTATTTACTTCAACAGTTAAAAGAATATCTTCACCATAATCAATAAAACCATTGTTATTTCCATTTTCATCATTTATTGAATGAGAATTATAAATCACGAATGGTCCGCTATCAGAAATAATTGTAACATCATAAGTATGGGGAAGACAATTATATCCCGAAACCACAATTTGAGCCGGACCCAGTATAACACTTGCAGGATCGAAATAAATAACGGCATTTCCATTAGTGTCGGTGACTGCTGTTCCGAATATTTCATTTTCATTTTTCAAAACACAGTTCAGTCCTTCAATGGGTATTCCACCGGATGTAACATTAAGACTTGTTGAACCTGAGCTGTAAGGAATTGAACTTTGATAAATTACATCGATATCAATAGGTTCGGCCGTCCATACCGACATAGCAGGATCACCAAACATATTACAGTCGTAAAAACACCAGCGAAGAGCACCTTCTTCCCATTGACCCGGAGCATTTACCCAGGGAGATGTTTCTATTTTTGATATTTTATGTGTTTCTCCAACTCTACCCTTTTTCTGTGCATAAAGTGCATCGATAAATTCTCTGTGGAGGTGAGCAGAAGGTCCTTCGGTTTGCCCTTCGTTAAACCACCCGTAACGGGAATTGAAAGCACCTGCGGTAGCAAAATTATCAATGGTTACCATTTTTTCACCAATACAATCAGAATAATCAAAAGAACCGCAAATACAACCGTGAGTGTAAACAAGTGTGTAATTATGGGTAACACCGTTAACTCCTGAGAAATTTGAATTTGTAATGTCGGAATTATATAAACGCATCACATAAGTAGTATTTGCATGTCCGCAATGGTGAACAAATGATTTTCCTTCATTTATCTCAGCTATTAACTGACTTGCTGACCATGTTGAGCTACGATCGTAAAGAGTGTCATAATTATCATCTTCAGGAATACCGGTTGTCTCATATCCGTTATCATCATGATAACCGACAAGTAATTCCAGGTATTGCGCACCCCATGTCAGAGGATTGGACCATAAATGTTCTCCGGCAAGGAGAGGTTGGTCCAACTCACCAAGAACAGGTTGCTCCTGATAAAAGATACTTTTGTGAAGCATATTGTTGAGTTCAACGGTATCACTAATTGTAAATCTTGCTACCGAAACATCCGGTAAAAGATCATCTTCACCAATTTCTCCCCAGCGATTGTCACCGTCATCATTCCATGTTCCGTCAAGAGCTGAATAATAAAGGTCGGCAGGAATATTGTCGTCTTCATATCCCGAACCTGATTCAACATAACAATAAAACCCTCGATACCCGACATGTTCAATATCTCCTCCTAAAAGAATATATTCCACACCATGATCCTGATATTCCTGAATAATATAATTTCTGATCTTTTCAGGCATATCCTGCCCGGTGATATTATTATTGATATATTCGGTTGTGACTGTTTCGGCTTTTATCCCTCTCGGGAGATAAAGGTCGATAAGCCCCTGATAGCTTTCTTCAAATGATGAAGGTGTAATTATCATCATATCATAATCATCATTCGTGCGATTGTCAGTTATGGGATATGTAAAAAATGACTCAGGATTTTGTGCAAGACTTATAACACGAGATTGAATAGTTTTCGATACCCTGAGATTGTCGAGAGCTTTTTTGGCTTTTTCATCCTGTTTTGTTTTTATTCTGATAGTAACTTTTTTATACCATGAAATTTTTCCTTTTGAAGGATTGTATTTAACAGGTGTAAAAGTTGATAAAACAAAAGAATATCCGTTAAGGAATTCTGTTGAAAATTCTCCTGTTAAAACCAAAGGGTATTGAGCATCGGAATTATAAATATCTTGATCTTTAACAAAGATATCTGAGTTTCTTTTAGATAATGGCCTTGAAGCTTGTCGTGGAAAAAGTTGATAATTACCGCTGATATTGGTTTCCTCTTCTCCGATTATCTCAATTGATGTGGCAACATGGCCGGGAGGAAGCAATAATGAAACCGAATGATAAGGTAAGGCCGGTTCTCCTGTTTTCCCTATTATTAATGTGTTTTCAAAACTAATAAAATGATATTCGCCTTTTTTGACCAATTTATAATCGGAAAAGTAGTATGTTTTTTCAATGATGCCGGCCTTCAGTGTATATATACCAAGCAGAAAAGTAAAAAGTAAAATAATTTTTTTCATCAGCAAATAAATTTTTAATTAAGGTTGGATGCCCGCCTGACCGAGTCATTCGGGCAAGCCTGCCCGCCTGACCAGTCGGGCAGGGATTCGCATGTACGATTTTTATCCTTTTTTTGTTTAACGAACATGCTTGTATAAAAGTATACAAATAAACATAAAATAATTAACATTTCTTTATAAACAGCCGGTACCGGCTAACGACTTATAAGCCATCCGTAGTTGAAAAATATTAATAAATTCTATTGACTTATATACATATATTTTGTACTTTTACATATGATTTAATCTTAATATTTAAAGTCATGAAAAAAATTATCCTATTCATTCTAGTATGTTTATTCCAGTTTTCTCTGATCGCCCAGAACGATAGCATTTATGTTGTTGTTAACGGTAATATTGCTACAATTCATCAAGACAGGACAGTCAGAAACTGTGGAGCACTTTACGAGATGATCATAACAAAAAACGGGCAAGATATCACATGGTTACAAAAAGATACCGGTAATGCAGCTTATTGCCTTTGTCATTTCGATCTTTCCGTAACGATCGGCCCGCTTGATCCTGGCAACTATCTCGTTGGTGTATACAGTACTGAAATTGTCAGTTCTGATACCATTTACTGGGGTTCAGTATCTTTCAGCATCGATGAACCGGGACAAGGAGATACGGTTCAGGTAATTGCAACATATCAAAGTGAGTGTTACAACTATGTTAACATTAATGAATCCGGATCTGAAAATATCACCAACAATCTCTTACAAAATTACCCCAATCCCTTTGCAGAAAGCACGACTATCCAATGCAACACAGCCAAGGGTGAAGGAGCACAGCTAATCATCTACGATATTCTGGGACAACCCATCAGAACATATCAAAATCCAAATGGTGGCCGCTGGGTCATTAAATGGGATGGCCGAAATAATCAGGGAATAAAAGTCCCTCCAGGAATTTACTTCTATTCACTAACGACACAAAGTTTCTCCCAGGTCAGGAAATTGCAACTTTTAAGATAAGTAGTTAGTAGCTTTTAGTTAGTAGTTAGTGATCCGGATATTATAATTCAATGATCATGAGTTATTTTACCGAATATAATTCTTTTGTTATATACCCCAGAGAATCAGTCGCGGTTATAAAAATCAACGACAAGATTTTTGACCTGGTCACAGATCTGGAAGAAAGTGACCATCTTATGGATGTAATAAAAAAGTCGGAAAACGATAAAAAAATCATGGCTTTACTGATCACTAATGAGGCCGGTTGTTTTGGAGAAGATATTTATGATCAATTTATTCATAAGATCCTTGAACAACACTCTCATACCAATAAAGATGATTTGCCGGATTTTACAGAGAAGAATATCCGGTTCAGGGAAATAAATATTTTAAACAAGTTCATCAGGGAAATTTTAGATTACCAGAAACTATGTTATATCGGAATTAACGGTGATATTGTCACTCCATTCTTTGGTACATCACTCGCAGCTGATTTCCGGTATGCAACTGAAAATACCAGGATTATAATGGCACATAATAAGTTTGGCCTGCATCCCAGCGGTGCTTTACCCTTCTTCCTCTCTAATTACCTTAGCCATTCAAAAGCCATTGAAATCCAATTATCACATGATATTTCAGCCGAAGAAGCCAAAAATCTGGGACTGATCAACCATATCTTCAGTGAAGAAAATTTTGAAGATCAGTGTCTGGATATAATTAACAAGCATTTACACTGCAGTACTTGCACTATCCAAAGAACAAAACAACTTACAAACTTCTCAAGAAGAGATTTTTACAATTATCTTCAGTATGAAGCAGATTTACTAAATCTCTGATCACTGGTCACTGGTCACTGTCCAGCCGTTAACTGATTTAATGAAACCATATTCTGATTTTACATTGACTTATATTACGGTATAATGTATTTTTGTACCATGCAGTTCAGAATATATCACAATCTTCAAGTTACCAGTCTTCAAATAGCATTTACAAAGCTTATTACATTCATTGGAGTATTTGTTGTTTTCTTTTTAATGGTTCCGGTATATTCCCAAAATCTTGTTCCTAACTGCAGTTTTGAGAATTATTCTATTTGTCCTTTCAACCACGGCCAGATCAAGTATTGTACAGAATGGTATTCCCCTGGAGAAGGAACAACGGATTACTGTAACCAGTGCAACACAACAGATTATAGTGTTCCAAACAACCTTTGGGGAAGCCAGCCAGGCGCTGATGGAGTTGGTTACGGACATATCATTTGCTATTATCCTTTCCAGAACGACTACCGGGAATACCTTCAGGTAAAACTAGCTTGTTTCCTGATACTGGGTGAAACTTACAATGTATCTTTCATGGTTTCCTGTTCTGATAGAAGCCATTATGCCATTGATGGCATGGGGCTTCACTTCTCAGCCGATGCACTTGAGCAGCCTGGTAATAATATTATCACATTACCAGTGGATCCGCATATAAGTAATACACCCGGCTTTGTTCTGGCGAATCAAAACAACTGGAAGCAAATTTCCGGACAATATATTGCTTCAGGAGATGAAAAATATATTACAATAGGTAATTTTATTAAAAATTCAAATCTGCAGATACAGGCATTTACCGGTGGTGCATTGAATCTTGCATCCTACTATATCGATGATATCCGTGTAATCCCGGTCACATCAATGCTCAACCTGGGTAATGACACCATACTTTGTCCGGGCGAAACCCTTGTCCTTGACGCCACATTACCCTGTGCAACTGCATATTACTGGGATAACGGATCAACCGAACCCATCCGGGTCATACATACTCCAGGTACATATATGGTAGAAGTTGTAATAGGATGTGGAAGCATATTTGACGAGATAACTGTTGAATATTTCCAATCTTCGAATATTCAACTGCCTAATGACACTTCAATTTGTGACGGAACAAATATTCTCCTGAACGCCGGTGAAGGGTTCAACAGCTACTTATGGCAGGATGGCAGTCATGATTCATCTTATATTGCTGATGAGGCTGGCTTGTACTGGGTTGAAGTTGAATTTGAAACAGGTTGTCTTATAAGGGATTCTGTTGATATTGGCATCATAACGGTTCCTTCTTTTCAATTTGGAAATGATACAACCTTATGCTTTGACAATTCTCTAACTTTAAATGCTAACATAACAGGACCATACATGGAATACCTGTGGAATAATTACAGTATGGAACAAGAATTAATCGTATCTGACTCCGGAACCTACTGGTTGCTGGTTTCAAATCCTTGTGGTAAAGATACAGATTCAATCCATATTGATTTCGTGAATTGTAATCCTGATATTTTTCTTCCTAATGCTTTTACACCTAACGGGGATAATAAAAATGATATATTCATGGCAAAAGGAGTTAACATTACCAATTTCAGTATGTATATTTTTGACCGTTGGGGAAAGAAGCTGTACGAAACCGTATCACTGGAAGATGGATGGGATGGGTCTTTCAACGGCATACCCTCCCCTGCCGGTGTCTATATATGGATCATACAGTACCAAAGTGAAGACTATGTACCGGAACAAAAGTCCGAAACTCTGAAAGGGACGATTATGTTGTTGCGGTAGGCCATTCTCCTCAACTCAAGCTTGTAAGAATGCTTACGGCATATCCAATAACCCAATAACAACCTTTTCACATTTCACATTTCACATTTCACCTTTCACCTTTCACTTTCCAACAATAATCGATTCGTAAACCGACTTATTATCCTTCTGATCAATCACTTCCAGCCTGAAATGGTTTTCTCCTTTCTCCATATGGTCATCTACCTGATAAATGAGCAGGTCATTTTTTGCATCATATTCCATGAGGATCCAGCGATTTTTCATTGTACCCCGGTAAGACCGGATACCTGATAAATCATCTTCTATTTTTATCTTAATTATTGAATTTTTATTAATTACCTGCCCATCGCTTATATTGAGCGGAGTAATATCAGGCGGAACCGTATCTACCATTATGGTATATTTCCCGAAAGTCCTGATATTGGCGGATACAAACCCATCTTTATATATCCCTCCTTCTGATACTATTTCATTATCATCCTCAATTCTTGCCAACAAAGCCTTTGTTTGAAGTTCCTCCGGCAAGGATTCCGGGCTAAGTGATAACATCACATACTTATGAATAGGTGTATATGGATTATGTATATGGAAAACCGGCGAATATGATTCATCCAAAGGATCAGACTTTGCACATTCAAATTCCGCATGATCATATAAGGCATAAGCCGGAACAAACAACTTCATCCCATTTTTTTCAATGGTGGTTTCATCCCTCCATGAAAGGATTTCAGGCTGTAACGATAAGCTGTTTTCAATATCATTTTTATCTATTAGTGACACTTCACTCATAACTGTAAAATTAAGCTCAGCAATATTTCCCTTCATATCTTTTACAATATATCTGACCCTGTGTTGTAAAGAATCTACAAAACTGGCAACACCATCATTGATAAGATGGTCGTATATTTTCAACCTGTTGTTCGGATCCACCTGAGAGCGGATAAACCGCTTATTGTTCCTGATAAATTCCTCATAATCAATCATGCTATTGATATACCGGGATTCATTAAATGAAAACTTATCCATTGTTATAGCATAATAAAAGATAGAATCGACATACAGTTCAACCTGATAAACTCCATTATTATTACCAGACCCATTCAACAGATCATGAGCCAGGATGCCGAAAGAAATATCACCACGTACTTTGATTTCTTCAAGGCCCGATATATAATGTTTTGTGCCCCATCCTTCAATATTAAATATAAGCGGTTCATCCCGGCCATTTACCGTACTTCCTTCACCAACCGGATAAACTTTCAGAGCTGTGATCTTTGGCCGGATATCATCCTGTACGTCAAAACCAAATAGTAACGGATTCAATGGAGTCTGGGATTCTGCATCTCTGATCTCAAAATGCAAATGAGGTCCGAAAGAATATCCCGAATTCCCGGAAATAGCAATGACTTCACCTTTTTTGACCATAAACTCATTTTTCTCCAGGTAAAGATCTACTGTAAAGTTTTCTTTCTGATATTGAATATTCCTGACATAATCCTCCAGGTCTTCACGGAAACCGTTAAGGTGGGCATAAACCGATGTATATCCGTTAGGATGATTGATATATATTGTTTTTCCAAATCCGGATGGTAAAACTTTAACTCTCGATACATATCCGTCACCAATAGCATATATATTATAACCGGCAACTCCCTGGGTTTTGATATCGATACCTGAGTGAAAATGACCGGTCCTTAATTCACCAAAAGTACCGGACAATAATATCTTAAAATTTACAGGTGGTCTGAAAACATTTTTTGGATATTGTCGCTGTGAGTATGCATGATCAGTAAATAAAAATGTAAGCAAGGTTAAATAATAGAAATACTTCATCCTGTAATTCATTAGATGTTAAATTGTTGTAATTATATTTTTGTTTTATTATACTGTCCCGAAATTTCGGGATTAGGAAATAGCCATTAATAACGCAAAGCTAATAACAATTAACAACTGTTTAAACAAAATATTGAAATTTCCCTTTACAAGCGGCTTTAATTAAAAGAATAATCTTTTATTTACCTTAGTTACTTTGTTCATATATTTTCCGATCTTTACAATAATTTTTTATGAAGGATTTAAGTGTCGGTAAAGAAAGCAGGCTAATCTTGCATTTTGCTACTCCCATGTTGCTTGGAAATATCTTCCAGCAATTATACAACGTCGTTGACAGCATCATTGTTGGCAACTTCATAGGCAAGGAAGCTTTGGCGGCAGTTGGCTCAGCTTTTCCCATAATTTTTACATTAATATCACTCATCATCGGGATAGCTATCGGTGCAACAATAATTATTTCCCAGTATTTCGGTGCAAAGGATATCCACAATGTCAAAAGGGCTATCGACACACTATATATTTTTTTGTTTTTTTCTGCAATATTTGTCAGTATAATTGGTATTATTTTCAGTGAAAGCATTTTCCGGCTGATCCGCCTGCCTGAAGACGTCATACCCCAGGCAAGCCTGTATCTTAACATTTATTTTACAGGCTTGATCTTCTTCTTTGGTTTCAGTGGAATAAGTGCTATCCTCAGAGGCCTGGGTGACTCAAAAACACCTTTGTATTTCATGATTTTGTCCACGATTACCAATATCGTTTTGGACCTGTTATTTGTTGTAGTTTTCGGATGGGGGATTGCAGGTGCTGCCATTGCAACAATCGTAGCCCAGGGAAGTACTTTTCTTATAGCGGTCATTTACCTGAATAAAACACATAAGATCATCAATCTCTCCTGGCGGAAGTTCTGTTTTGACAAGAAAATCTTTTTCAAGAATATAAAAATCGGTTTTCCTATTGGGTTTCAGGGAGCCTTCGTAGCATTAAGCATGATTGTCATGTACTGGCTGGTCAACCCTTTCGGTACAAGTGCTGTGGCTGCATACAGCGTTGTATTCAGAATAGATTCTTTTGCTTCGATGCCTGCAATGAATTTTGCAGCAGCACTTGCTATTTTTGTTGGACAAAACCTTGGCGCCAATAAACCACAACGTGTTAAATCAGGATTATGGGCAACATTCCGGATGACCTCAATAATAGCTTTGGTGATCACAACTATCGCTATCATTTTTAACCGGGGGCTAATCCACTTATTCACCCCGGATACTGATGTAATCAACATAGGAAGCCAATATCTTAACATTGTGAGTCCTTTTTATATCATCTTTACAACAATGTTTATTGTGGGAGGTGTTATGAGAGGTGCGGGGGATACTTTAATTCCAATGATCATCACTTTCTTTGCACTGTGGATCGTCAGAATACCCGTCTGCTATTATTTATCAAGGGAACTTGGAGTGACCGGCATCTGGTGGGGAATACCACTTGCATGGCTTGCAGGTATGACACTTTCATATATTTATTACCTTACAGGAAGATGGAGGTCGAAAGTTGTGATAAGGCTTGAGAATTGAAATGTGAAATAAATTCTTATTTAACTATTATAAATGTCTAAATTTACAGTAAATAACAGTTTCCCTTCAATTTAATTCAAGTATTTATTAATCAAAATCAAAGAAAATGAAAAATGCCCTTTATTTACTTATTGCCATAGCATTCATATTTACAAGCGGATGTACGGAAAAGAAGGAAAAAATCCAATACCCGGCCACAAAGAAAGTGGACCAGGAGGATGAATATTTCGGAACCAAAGTTAAAGACCCTTACAGGTGGCTTGAAGATGATAATTCCGAAGAAACAGCAGAATGGGTAACAGCCGAGAATAAAATTACCGAAGCTTATCTCGAAAAGATACCCTACCGTGAAAAAATCCGTGAGCGTCTTACAGAGGTATGGAATTATCCCAGATATGGTGTTCCTTTCAAAGAAAGTAAATATTATTTATTTTATAAGAATG
>JAUWGC010000150.1 GCA_030606625.1 Bacteroidales bacterium
TCCATGCTGGCACCTTCGAGATTGGCTCTCCGAAGGCTTGCACCTGTCAGCTTTGCCCCATTAAGGTTTGCACCAATAAGAGTTGCTCCATCAAGATTGGCACCTTCCAGGTTAGATCGTTTTAAAACTGCGTTATTAAGATTGGCACCAGCCATATTTGCCCAACTCAGGTTGCTACTGACTATCATTGCGCCCTCCAGATTTGCCATTCGCAGATTTGCTTTATACAAACTTGCTTCTCTCATGAATGCTTCTGAAAGGTTGGCCCTTTCCATTATTGCCATGTCCATAACTGCTCCAAGAAGGTCTGAACCATCAAGTTTTGCTCCATTGAGGTTAGCCCTTTCCAATTTTGCACCTTTGAGATTTGCCTTTGATAAGTTGGCATTTGTGAGATCTGCACTGGATAAAATGACATTTTCAAGGCTCGCCATGAAAAAACTGGCATCAATAAGGTTAGCTCCCAGTAAATTCGCATCATCCAGTTTGGCTATATCAAAAACAGTACCATTAAAATTAATCATGCTCAACTCAGCTCCACGCAGGTTACAATTATATAAATTCAATATAATGCCATCATAATGTTTCTCCCTGGTCAATCTTCTGATGATTCCGGTAATCCTGTAACTAGCCTCTTCCTTGTCCCAGCCCCTGTAATCATCTATTTCTTCCAGATATCGTTTGATTTCCAGTTTTCGCTCTCTTCTTTTACTGATGAACTGGATCAAAAACCCAAATATAATGATGTCAAAAAGCATCCCATACCCTTCGATCAGGATATCCCCGAAAAAATCTCTTGAATCAGAAAATTGGAGGAAATAACGTACAGACAAGCCTATCACGATAACAAAGGCCATGATAAAAGCTATATAAAATGGAAAGTAGGGGTTAATGTTTTCTAAATTGTATTTAGAAACTCTTTTAGAATTACTTTTCATTTTTATAATTGCGATTTGGGACTTAGTGTAATATTTTGGTCGTACACCTAAAAAAACGGGGAAAATATACAAAAAAAACAAACCCAAAAAACGCAATTTTAAGAATTGTTACTAAATTGTTAAGAAATTACAGGTTTCAGAGGAATAAATACGGGAAATTACGTATCAATTTTTCTGGTTAATTAAAGATTAATAGAAGGTGAAAAGTGAAAGGTGAAAAGTAAATCCGGATCATTTATTATTATCCATGATTTGGCTGATAAGGTTGGATAATTTTTCTTTGGAGAATGGTTTGGAAATGTAATAATCAAATCCCTTTGACAGGAATTCTTCTCTTTGATCGTTCATAGCATTGGCTGTTACTGCTACAATAGGCACATCCAAACAACTATTGATCTTCTTGATTTCTTCCATAGCCATGATCCCACTCATGTCTTTCCCAAGGTTGATATCCATCAGGATAATGTTATACTGGTTGTCTTTTGATAACTTAATTGCTTTTTGTCCGGTTTCAGCAACGTCTACATCATAGTCCATTTTTATGAGGAGATGTTTAACATACTGCTGGTTGGATTTTTCATCTTCAACAAGCAAAATGTTCGATTTTTTTTGTTCGGGAATCTTGTTGAGAACAGATGATCCGGCTTCTTTAATATTATACTCCTTTTCTTTAAGCAGGGGAGAATCATCAAAAGGTAATCTTACCGTAAATGTAGAGCCAACATCCACCTGGCTTTCCACGGAAATTTCACCATCCATAGCATTAACATATCGTTCACAGATATTCAATCCCAGGCCGGATCCTTCAAATTCACGATTATACCCCTCGCTTACTTGTCTGAATTCATCAAAGACCAGTTTAAGGTTCTCCTCAGAAATGCCAATACCTGTGTCTATGAATCTGATCCTAAGCCAGTGTCTCCCATGCCGATCATCTTCATCAACTTCAATAATCACACCTCCTTTCTGGGTATACTTGATGGCATTATTCAATAAGTTATTGCATACCTGCCTGAGAAATCTTTCATCCGTCTTGATGACAGTATATGGTGTTTTAAACTCCGTAACAAGGTAGATTTGTTTCTTGTTTGCATTTGCTACGTACAAGTTCCTGACATCCATAATTATATCCTTTGTGTCAGTTTCTTTTGATGTAAAAAGAAGCTGGTTGGATTCAAGAGCAGAAAGATTCAAGATCGAATTCAGGGTTTCCAGTAATCTTTTCCCACTTTGATTGATAATTTCAGCCATTTCCTTCTGTTCCTTGTCTTCAATAATATCATACAATATTTCAGCAAACCCGAGGATGCCGTTTAAAGGTGTCCTCAGCTCATGACTCATCGTGGCAAGGAAATTTGACTTGATCTTATTCAACTCTTCAGCTTTTTCCTTTGCCCTGATGTGTTCTTCATGCAACTTCTTCCTCTCGGAAACATCTTGCCAGATTGCTACGAAGTGGGTTATATCTCCTTTTTCTGATTTCAGTGAAGAGATGGACTCTTCTGCCCAGAAAAAATCGCCATTTTTCTTTTTATTACAGATCTCACCCCTCCAGACCTTTCCGCTTAATATGGATTCCCACAATTCCTTATAAAATTCTTCACTGTGCTTCCCTGATTTAAGCACATTATGTGTTTTACCAAGAATTTCCTCACGAGTATAACCAGTCATTTCGACAAACTGGGGATTTACATAAACAATCACACCATCTTTGTCTGTAATACTAACAGAGGCAGGAGACTTTTCAACTGCTCTGGATAACTTCCTGATTTCCTCCTGGTCTTGTTTTTGTTTGGTGATATCCCTAAAAATAACCTGTGCAGCCGGTTTGCCGTTGAAATTGATAGAAGTTACGGAAACATCAACATCAATAAGTTTTTTCTTGAAAGTATAAAACTTTTCTTCAAAAGGCTCCAGGTTAACATTTGAGGTGTATATCTTTTCAATCCTTTCTTTGACAATATCCTTATAATCATCATGAATGAATTCCATAACATTTTTACTTATAAATATATCGGAACTGTCAAGCTCAAGTATCTTTGCAGCTTCATGGTTGGCATAGATCACCTTATAATCACTGTGAACCATGATTCCGTATGGTGCTGATTCAGCAAGGTTACGATATTTTTCCTCACTTTCTTTCAAAGCACGTTCGGCCAATACCCTGTTAGTAATATCCAGAAAAGATCCGACCAGTTTTTCCGGTTCTTTTTGCTCATTATGAATGACCTCACCCTGAAACAATACATAACGTAAAGAATCATCAGGTAATACGATCCGTGTTTCAATGCTGTATGGTTCACCTGTCCGGATTGTATCTTCAATGGCTTTCTGAGTTTTATTCCTATCTTCCGGGTGAATGATATTAATTGTCATTTCAGCTGTAGGAACAACGCATCCGGGGGTCATTCCGCAAATCCTGAAGAACTCATCTGACCAATAAGTCGTACCTGTTGTAATATTCCTTTCCCAGCTTCCGAGATTTGCAACACGCTGAGCTTCCATAAGATTCTTCTGGATCCATTTCAGCTCTTCTTCATTCTTTTTCCTGCCAATTGACAATGAAATCTGTGGTGCAATAGTTTCCAGTAACTCAAGATCCTTTTTGTCATATGCATTTTCGTCCTCATAATTCTGTAATACCATAACACCAATCGGTTCGCCTTCTATCAATAAAGGAAGGCCCATCCAGACTTTTGCAGCAGGTCCATATCGCTTGATCAGTTTTTTGCTTTCAAGATCCCTGATATCCTGATCTTTCAAAAAATAAGATTTTTTGTCTTGGATGACCAGGGAAGTGATAGTATTACCTGCAGGAAATGTTTTGAAAACCTCTTTTGTATCTTTCATGTATGGCAATTGCATAAGGTCCTTGTCCTTGTCATACATGGCAATGAAAATATTGGAGGTGTCAAATAATAAATCCAGTTCCTTATGGATGATACCAAACAGGTCATTCAAGTTGTCAGAACGGCTAACAGCTGTCGATATATTATACATAACTTCCTGGATCAGTTGGGATTTCTTGACCACTGTGATATCCCTGGCAAATGCCAGGATATATTGCGCTCCCTGAAGCTCAATGACGCTAAGACGGATATCCACAGGAAAAGTACTTCCATCTTTTCGTTTATGTTCAGACTCGAAGGAAATATATTTATCCTTGGATAGGTCACCGTCAATTTCCTTTTTAATATGGCTGTCCAGGAGCTTATTGTCAATATTGAGCACATTCATCTTCAGCAGTTTGTCACGGGTATATCCCAACATTTTGCCGGCCATCTGATTTGCATCAACGATGTTTCCTTTCCTGTCATAGACATAAATAGCATCAACAGCCTGATCAACAAGTTTCTGGTATCTTTTCCGGCTTTCTTCCAGTTCCCTGGCAGCATGTTTCTGATCAGTGATATCCATCACTGTAAAGATCATACCTTTGGAGTGATCATCAGGGTCAATAGGACTGGAGCTAAGGTATACATGAATATTCTCGCCTGATTTTCTCCGGAATATTGTTTCCAAAGACCCAATACTATTCTTTTCGATATCTTTATTTATAACCTCACTGACACGTTCGTATTCTTCCTGGGTCTCATAAATTAACCTGAAGTTTTGCCCGATCAGT
>JAUWGC010000105.1 GCA_030606625.1 Bacteroidales bacterium
TTTGCCATTATTACAACAGTAGCCAATAAATTAGTGCAAAAAATTCCCCATCACCGCTTACCTGTAATATTGAAACAAAAAGATGAAAATAAATGGCTGAATCCGGAGTTACCGTTATCTGATGTTACCAGAATGCTAAAACCTTATCCCGCCGAATTAATGAATGCATATCCCATTGATCCGGCCATTAAGAATCCGCGGGCAGATGGCCCTCAACTGCTTAAGCCGGCAGGGGAGAGGCTGGTATCTGATAGTTATTTGTTGCCATCTTGCCTCCGCTAACTCCTTGGATCTTTTTGCAAAGGGAGTTTATCCATTCTTTCAACTTCAACACTTGGAAAACCAAATTCCTCAATAACTTTTCCATGGATCAGGTATACTCCGTTTCCCCGAAAGGGATATTTTTTCAATGAATTTGGAAAATGCACGGTATCAAAGAATTCTCCCTTTTCATCAAGGAAAGCAGCAAAATGCATGATTTCCCTTTTCACTGTTTTAACATATTTGATCGTAACCAACAGCCCGGTCATCCCGACTTTTTTACCTGTATATCCGGCAAGATCAGCAGCCATGATATTGTTACGGGGAGGATCTGCCAGAAGATCAAAGTATGTTATAGTTACAGGGAATCCCAGCAGTTCGATCTCATCGTATGCATCTTCTGTCGGGCTGTTCTCCAGCTGAGGTAGTTTAAACTTCCTGACAGGAGAACGGAATAAAACAGGGTTTGGTTGTTGTTGGTTTTGTTTTCCCAGGAGCAGATGTGCTTCCCAAAGCAAATGTGCCTTGGATTTCCCGGTAAAACGAAATGCACCGGTGCGGATCAGGATAACAAGTTGTTCAATGCCGATATGATTGCGCCTGATAAAGTCCTCAAGGGATGTATACTTCCCGTGTAATTTACGTTCTTGCGGTATTTGCCGTGCAATTTTATATTCAAGATCAGCGATATGGATAAACCCGGTATAAATATTTGTTCCTTTAATATTGGTTTCGTAATTGCTGTTGTTAACACATGGCAGGTTAATGGTAGCTTCCCAGCGCCGGGCTTCATTAAAATAAACCCACCTGGAATAAAATCCTCCGAAATTATTGATAACAGCTACCATGAACTCAAGCGGGTAATGAGCTTTCAGGTAAAGGCTCTGGAAGCTTTCCACAGCATAGGATGCTGAATGTGCCTTTGAGAAAGAGTATCCTGCAAAAGATTCGATTTGTCGCCAGACCTCTTTTGTGATTGCGTCCGGATACCCTTTTTCCTTGCAGTTCCGGAAAAATCTATTGACAATACGGTCAAATTCCTTTTTCCCCCTGAATTTGCCACTCATGGCACGGCGCAACACATCGGAATCTGCAAGATCGAGCCCGGCAAAATGATGACATACCTTTAATACATCTTCCTGGTAAACCATGACACCATAAGTTTCCTTCAGCTGTTCTTCCATTACAGGGTGGATATACTTAAAATCATCAGGATTATGAAATCGCCTGATATATTGGCGCATCATGCCTGAGCGGGCTACACCCGGCCTTATAATGGAACTTGCAGCAACAAGGCTGAGATAGTTATCGCACCGTAACTTCTTCAGTAATCCCCGCATGGCTGGGCTTTCAATGTAAAAACAACCGTTGGTCTCACCAATCCTGAGCAGTTGTTTGACTTTCGGGTCCTCTTTAAACTGTTTAACCTGATGCACATCAATTTTTACCCCTTTGTTTTCCAGTACAATATCCACGCATTCCCTGATGTGTCCTATACCACGCTGGCTTAAAATATCCAGTTTCTCAAAGCCGATATCCTCGGCAACATACATGTCCCATTGCGTTGTGGGAAATCCTTTAGGTGGTAAATCCAGCGCTGTGTAATAAGTGATGGGTTCTTCGGATATCAGCACACCCCCGGCATGGATGCTGCGTATGTTCGGAAAATCAACCATGTTACGGGCAATTGAGTGAATATGCCTTGTGATCTCGTTTTTGTTGATCCCGGCATCCGGATATTGTATCAATAAGTCGATCTCGCTTTTGGGTAGTCCGTAAACCTTGCCAAGCTCCCGGTAAATTGACTTGCCTTTGAAGGTAGAGGTGGCTCCCAGTAAGGCCGTATGCTTTCTGCCATATCTTTTGAAAATATAATCCTGTACTTCATCGCGGTCACGCCAGGAATAGTCAATGTCGAAATCAGGAGGATTACTTCGTTTGGGATTGATGAAACGCTCAAAGTAAAGGTTTAACTCAACCGGGTCAACATTGGTGATTTTCAGGCAGTAAGCAACCACACTGTTGGCACCACTTCCGCGGCCAACATGATAAAATTCTCTGGACATGGAATAACGGATGATATCCCATGTGATCAGGAAATAGGCTGCAAAACCCATCCTGGTTATGATGTTCAACTCCTGTTTAACACGTTCCGAAGCTTCTTTGTTTTCTTTTCCATACCGGTATTCAAAGCCATCCATGGCTAGTTTTTCCAGTAGTATCTTATCATCATACATGCTGCCTGTAAAGGTTTTTTTGTTTTTTGTGGACTGATAGTCAAAATCGATACTGCATGCTTCCATCAACCTTTCTGTATTTTCAATAATAGTCGGGTAATCCTTAAACACCTTATAAATGAAATCTATTGGCCGCATATGTTCATCAGTACCGGCTATCTGTCCGGGTTTAAGCCTGCTGATCAGGATATTATTACCGATAGCCCTGAGGTTCTGGTGAAGAAGGTAATCTTCTTTATTATTATTAAATGTAACAGGTTGCTGAATGACCAGTTTGCCCTGATTATATCGATATTTTGACGAAATGAGCTTCCTGGCCTCACCCGGCCTTACACCAATGAATTCATTTTCTTCCAGTTCTTCAGGGCTTCTTGAACCAAACGGGTATACAATAAAAGCATTGTCAAATGCCTTCGGCCGGTCGGGTAGGGGAGTCCTGCCCAGGTTATGTGATGATAAAAACTCATTAAGTTCACGGAACCCTTCATTGTTCATGGCCAGACCTGTGTACAGATGCCTGTCTCCATCCCTGAAATCAATGCCTGCTATGGGATTGATGTGCTTCTCCCTGCAAATCCTGACAAAGTCGATGATACCCATGGAGTTATTGATATCTGTCAAACCAAGGGTCCGGATATTATTTTCTTTTGCAAACCCGGTGAGCCGCTCCAACGACATCGTTCCGTAACGCAGGCTGTAATATGAATGTGTGTTCCAATACATGATTAATATGTTAGATACCGACAGCCCTTCTAACTGCCTTTTCCCCAAACTTCCATCTGATTTTATCCATTGCTGTGTAAAGGCTGATCATTTCCGGGGTATCTTCAAATATATCCAGTTGCTGCACACCGCCAACCAGGTGGCTGAACTTGACCCCGACCAGTCTGATAAGAATACGCCGTTGGTATAACTTGTCAAACAACTCCAGGCTTGTCTTGATCAGGATATGGTCGAAAGAAGTATAAGGGATATGTTTCTGCAGTGTATGGGTATCGAAATTGGCATATCTTATTTTAATTATCACACATGAGGTTAGCTTTTGTTTTTTCCTTAACTTGAATGCCAGTCTTTCCACCTTTCCTGTGATGATCTGTTTGATTTTTGTAATGTCAATGGTATCCGATTCAAACGTGATTTCCGAACTTATTGATTTCCGTTCCGAATAAGGTTTTACCGGTGCCTGGTCTATCCCGTTGGCTTTTTTCCATACCTCGATGCCGTTTTTTCCCATCAGTCTTTCCATCATCTCTGCCGGGATCTTCCCCAGTGTCCCGATCGTGGAAACACCCATTGAGCGCAGCAGCCGGTGAGTCTTGTTGCCGATCATCGGCATCTTTTTGATGGATAATGGCTCAAGAAAAGGCAAAACCTGCTGCTTCAACACCTGAAGTTCCCCGTTTGGCTTAGCTTCGCCTGTAGCGATCTTGGATACCGTCTTGTTAACAGATAAGCCGAAAGAAATCGGAAGCCCGGTATGATCCATGATGTCCTTTCTTAGCTCTTTTGTCCATTTATAACACCCGAAAAACCTGTCCATCCCCGTGATATCTATGTAATGCTCATCAATGGATGCTTTCTCGTAAAGAGGAGCTCTTTCCGCAATGATCTCCGTGACCGTCTTCGAATATTTTGTGTACAGATCCATGTCTCCCCTGATGATGATGGCATCACCACATAAGACCCTGGCCATTTTCATAGGCATGGCAGAGTGAACCCCATATTGCCTGGCTTCATAGCTGCAACTGGCTACAACACCTCTGTCAGAAATGCTTCCGATGATCACCGGCTTGCCGGTCAGGCTGCTATTTTGCAAACGCTCGACCGAAACAAAAAATGTATCCAGATCAAGATGTGCAATATGGTGGTTGTTAGGGTAAAGGATTTTAGCCGGCCCATAATTTTTTGAAAATTTTTCCATTTTTCCTTGACTTTTATTTCCTTTTTATATTATCTTTGATTAGATTTTAATCATTTTATTGATTACAATATAATCATTTAATAATACAAATGCAAGTTTTAAATGTATTTTAGTTCGAATATTAAACTTTTACGTAAAAGAAGAAGCCGCACACAAGACGATGTTGCCCATGCCATGGAGATGAAACGATCGACATTGAGCGGCTATGAAAATGAAGTGGCAAGACCCGGCATAGAAACATTAATTGCCTTTTCCAAATATTTCAACATTGCCATAGATACACTTGTAAAGATCGACCTTTCCGGGTTATCTGAAAGTCAACTCCAACAAATAGAACGGGGATATGATGTGTATATCAGAGGTAGTAAGCTTAGATTACTTACATCGACTGTTGATAGTGATAATAACGAAAACATAGAACTGGTCAATGAAAAGGCAATGGCCGGATACAGCCGCGGTTTTGCCGATCCCGAATTTATTAAAGTGTTGCCGACCTTTCAATTACCCTTTTTGTCAAAAGACCGGAAATACAGAACTTTCCGGATCAAGGGAGATTCCATGCTGCCAATACCCGACGGCTCATGGATCACAAGTGAGTTTGTCCAAAACTGGCACTTCATACGAAATAATTATCCCTATATCATTCTTACCCTCGATGAAGGAATCATTTTTAAAATAGTTGAGAACCATATTAAGGATACGGGTAAATTAAGGCTGATCTCCCTGAACCCATTGTTTGAACCATATGACATTGAAATTAACCAGATAAGGGAAATTTGGAAATTCATACACTATATCAGTTCGGAAATACCTGAACCCAATATGCCAAAAGAGAAACTCGTGGAAGAAGTCCACAACCTGAAAAAACAAGTCAAAGACATTCAAACAAAACTCAATATTTGAATTGGGGAAGGTGTGAAGAGTGAAAGGTGAAAAGTGAAAAGATATTACTTTCACTACATTTCACATTTCATCCCGCATAAGCGGGACTTCGTTCGGCTACACCTCACTCAGCATTTCACATTTCACATTTCACATTTCACATTTAATATTTATTAATGTACCCTATCTCCTTAAACCACTCAAGGGTATCCCTGATTGTCGTGTCTATCGATCTGGGTTGAAAATCCAGTTCTTTTTTTGCTTTATCGCTGGAAATATTCCGGTTGTTGGTTTTCAGGATCTTAAGTGAGCCGAAAGTATAAAGAGGATCTTCATTCCTGATCCTGGCTATCAGGGTTAAGAATGGCACCCCTAATTTTACAAGGAATAAGGGGAAAACTAACTGTGTAACTTTCTTTCCGGAAATATCATGAACAGTTTTTGCAATATCCTTAATACTTATCCATTTCCCCGAAAGTATATACCGTTGCCCTGGTTTTCCTTTATGTATGGCGGTTATTGCCGCATCACATACGTCCCGGACATCAACCCAGTTATAACCGCCGTTTACCAGCCCCGGAAGCGTATTATTATATAATTTGATCAGCACCTGGCCCATCAGGCTTGGTTTGAAATCATAAGGCCCCAGTATAGCGCTGGGGTTCAATACTATCGTATCCAGTTTCTGGCCTGATGATGCCAGTACGATCTCTTCACTGCGGGCTTTTGTAAGCTCGTATGGTACCGGGCTGCTGGTGACCAATGGCCTGTTTTCATCCATAGGTTGCGACAAAGGATGGTGTTCGAGGGAATGAATTGAACTAAAATGTATCAGCCTTTTAACACCACTGTTTTTGCAGGCCTTAATCACATTTTCTGTGCCTCTGACATTAATACTATTTATTTCCCCGTTCTTTTTGCCGTGTATCGATATCTTTGCCGCCACGTGAAAAACAATATCCACGTTGTGGAAAAGCTCTTCCAGAGACCGGATGTCCTGAATGTCCCCGTGTTGTTTTTCAATATCCAATCCCGTAATAGCACGTTCATCTCTATGAAGCAGAACCCTGACCCGGTAACCCTGATGGAGCAATTTCCGGCACAGGTTAGCACCAACATGCCCACTTGCACCTGTTACTGCAACAATCATAATGACAATATATTGAAATGCCAAGATACAAAAAGATCGAGTGAAAATACCAAAAAATAGTCTTATCTTAGCTTGTCCTAAACAACCATTTTTTATAATTTAATGTCTATAAGTAATTACCTAATTAGCTTTCTTTAATTGCTGACTGTTGACTTTAATGTTGTTGCTGTATTTATACAAAAAATCTATACAGACTCACTGGTTATCAATGAAATAAACTACAATTCGGCTGATAATTTTGATCCCGGGGATTGGGTTGAATTTTATAACCCGCATGAACATGAGCTTAATATAACGAATTGGGTTTTCAAGGATGAAAATGATGACCATTCTTTTATTTTTCCTGAAGGCACTATTATCGAACCTTATGGTTATCTGGTGTTATGCCGGGATACAGTTGCCTTTCATGGCTTATTCACCGAAATTGAAAATTATTTAGGTGATATGGATTTTGGCCTTAGTGGAAGTGGGGAACTGATCAGGTTATATGATTCTACGGGTTTATTAATCGATACCGTGTTATATGATGATAAAGCTCCATGGCCAACCGGGCCGGACGGAAACGGACCAACACTTGAATTGATCAATCCGCAATATGATAATGCCCTGCCTGAAAGCTGGGCCGCCTCGGAAAATCATGGAACACCGGGAAAAATAAATAGTATGTTTGTGAAAATACCAGGACTACATTTACCTGTTGAAACTTTATCTTGTGATATTTATCCTAATCCTTTCCGCACTTCAGCTATTATAAAAATAAACTCAAAATTTGAAATAGCAGATGGGGAATTAATAATTTATAATTTACTCGGTATTCAAGTAAAAAGAATACAACATATTAACACCAATCAAATAGAAATTAAAAGAAATAATCTGCCTGCCGGAATATATTTTTATAAGTTTATTGATAAGAATAATAATATCTTCGGGACAGGGAAATTTGTGGTGAAATAAAATTTCTCCGAAGGATTTCCTTGCGGGACATTATTCCATTGTTTTCTAAAAACCACTTTTTAGAGCCGACTCAATATTCAAACTATTGAACAATCATTTTCCGTGTAACTTTTTGCTCGTCAACCTGCACTGTATAATAATAAATACCGGAACTCAGATCTGAAACATCCAATGTGATAATATTATTTCCCGTATTCATTGTTCCCATATCTGTTTTCTTAATGATCTGTCCAACAACATTAACTACGCTGACTGAAACATCCGATGCTTTTTCCAAGCGTAATGCTAGTTGAGTTGTGTTTGTTGCAGGATTAGGATAATTCTGAGATATTTCAAACTGTTGTATTTCACCTGGTTCAGTGACACCGACAAAAAAGCTTTTCGGAAATTCCATGTGAAACATTCTATTCTCAACAGGAGT
>JAUWGC010000027.1 GCA_030606625.1 Bacteroidales bacterium
AATTAGATGAAAAGCCCAGGACCTATCGTAGAAAGGCCCAAAAGCAATACCTTAATATTGCCAAAAAGAAAAACAAGAGCAGAAAACAAATTCGTAGAGGTATCAAAGGCCAGTTACAATACTTGATCCGCAACATTAAAACCATAGAAAAATTACTTGATTTGTTTGAAGGCAAAGACTTTTCGTTAACTCATAGGAATCAAAAGATATTTTGGGTGATACAACACATTTACCAACAACAATTCTATATGTATAAAAACAACACACATTCTGTGGCATACAGGATAGTGAATATTCATCAACCCTATGTTCGCCCGATAGTACGTGGCAAAGAAAAGACCAATGTTGAATTTGGGGCTAAACTCGGAGTAAGTGAAGTGGATGGATTTTGCAGGCTGAATACCTTGAGCTGGGATGCTTATAATGAAGCGGAAGATTTAATACCACAAGTGGAATATTATAAAACACATACCGGACATTATCCGGAATTGCTTCTTGCAGATCAAATTTACCTAAACAGAAAAAATCGCAATTGGTTAAAAGAACGTAACATAAGGATAGTAGGTAAACCACTGGGAAGGCCTAAGAAAGAAAAACTAAGTCCATACCAAAGGCGAAAAAAGAAAAAAGAGCAGAACATGCGAAACCATATTGAAGCAAAGTTCGGAACCGGAAAAACAAGCTATGGCCTGGATGATATTAAAGCAAAAAGACAAGACACATCAGAATCTTGGATCGCTGCTATATTCTTTGTAATGAATATTATAGAGGCTGGTAAAAAGATGCTGCCTCTGCTGTGCTTGCTGATAAATTTCTGCTATCAATTTTTTGCTCAAATGAAAAATCGAAATAATCAAAAAGATTATTGCCTCCAAGCCTATAATCGTTTAATTTTATCCTGAAAATCCTTAAGAATTTCAGTAAGCTCTAATTAATAATATTTATACAGATGAGAATTTGAAGCGGATTATTTCCCCCGGTTTTCCTATACAAATGACCTGAATGTGTCATTTATCAGATCACCATAAGTGTCGCCGAAAGTTAGCATACACCAGGAATGCAGCACCTTGGCCTCATTTTTACCAAGCCATTTGAATGACTTATTAAGCTCTTTCTGGAATAATGATTTGTCGAAACTGACCTTTTGAAGGATAGTTTTAGTGTACTCAAGCATTTTGGTTATGTTTATTATATCAAGACAATAAATCATCAACGAAGATAGTAAAAAATTGTTGCAAAAAATAAAATATTTTATGAACACTGATCACCCGTCACTGATCACTAATAAGCCGTGCTGGCGTATGCAGTGGAATAAGACGCAAAAAATCCGATAGCTCCATTGCTGATATTTCCCTTAACATTTGCAGGTGGACCACTGAACAGAGGTGTGCTGAAACTTACTTCTTCCTGGACGTCCCAAATAAAATATGCATATTCTTTGGTAATGCTTCCTGCCTGAAATGTGATCACATCCCCGGGATATAATTTTTCTTTGGTAATAGCCTGGTCAAGGTATCCCACTCCAATTCCATTTGTGTAATTTCCATTGTACATGATATCATCAACAACTATCTTTTCTGATAGGGTATCAGTTAACAATTCACCGTTTTTATAGATATTGAATATGTAAAAATTTTCGGTAGGTGGGTCCTGATAGTAACATTGCACTTCAAAATAACCTTCGGATCCCCAGTCCTCGTGGAATTTAAGTGTAATAGTATCAATGTCATTTATCGGAGGAACCCTGGAAGAGGCTGTGTAAAACTTATATCCGCCGATTTCCTTCTCCAGATTAATGTTGATAGTGTATGTTTTGTCTGTATCGGCATAATAATCCGGAGCTGTTTCATAAATACCCGAACCCTGAGGAAACTCATTCAGAATATGCACATTACCTTCATCATCTGAAATTTCAACAATGGCATTGGAAACGGTTGGAGGAGCGGTATTATGAAAATAATCCGTCGTCTTTGTCAGGCTGACAGTGTGTGTGGTAGTATCTGTGGTTATATATCCATAAACCACCAGCCGTTCAAAATCAGGACTGTTAAGGTCAATATCAACTTTTTCGGTACAGCTTACGGCTGCTAAAACAAGAATAATAATAAGTATTCCTGAATATTTATTAACAAAATAGTGTTTATTTCTTAGCATAAATAATTTCTTTTAAAACCTGAAATTGAATGTTATTGATGGTATGATCCCAAACAAATAAGTTTTTTCGGCATATGTTTCATAAGCTTTGACAGGATTGTTAGGGTCAGGCTCTTCCTGGACAAAATTTAATGCCCAGGTGTTATGCCGGTTATAAACATTGTATACCGAAAAGTTTATGTCATACCGGAACCTTTGATTTTTTTCCTTGTCCCTGAGGGTCAATGACAGATCCAGCCTGTGATAATCCTCATACCTGAAATCATTTCTGTCGGAATAAATCGGAACTATATTCCCTCCGATATATGCTCTTCCGGTTGGGACTGTTAATGGTACACCAGTTAGATAAACCCAGTTTGCCGATACTGAGATGCGTTTGGAAATATCATAGTTCAACACGATAGAAATATCATTTGGCCTGTCATATGGGGCAGGGTATTTTTTGCCATTATTGATTTCTGCGATCTCACGAAAAGTCCTGGAATAGGTGTAGCTAACCCATCCATTGATCTTTCCCTTAAACATATTTAAATCATAAAACCTGATCAGGAATTCGATTCCATAAGACCATGACTTGCCGAACCTGAGTTCACCTTCCAGTTCCTTGTTCAGTAAAAGTTGGGCATGGTCTTTAAAATCAATAGTATTTTGCATGCTTTTGTAATACACTTCTACGGATGTTTCAATGGTATTATTCTTATAATTCCTGAAATAACCTGTAGCGACCTGGTCTGCAATTTGCGGTTTGACATTTGGGCTGGCAGCAAACCATAGATCAAGCGGTGTACCTGCGGTTGAATTCTGTGCAAGCTGGATGTATTGATATGTCCTTGAATAACTTGCCTTGACTGAAGAAACCTCGTTCAAAATGTAATTGATCCCCAGACGTGGTTCAAATCCCATATAAGTATTATAGAAGTCTCCTTTTGAGTATGTTTCTGAATATTCAGGATCATAATTATCATCAAAATAATAAACAGTTCCGGATCCTACATTGGAAAAAATGGAATACCGCAGTCCATATTTTATAGTTATTAATGGTCCGATCTTTTGTTCATTACCTAGGTAGATAGCATTTTCCAGAGCATGGTTTCTCGGGATATTATATTCAGTAAACAGACTATTGTCTCCTGTTCCACTGGCATTCCCGGGATCAAAGTTGTGGTAGATGGAACTTACACCAAAACGGACGGTATTCTTTGCATTGATGTAATATGTGAGATCAGCTTTAAGACCAAAATCCTCAAGATGTGAGTTCCATTCGAAGGAGTTTGCCTCATTTTGATTTGCAGTGCCAAGACTGTACATATATTTGCTGTATAGAAATGTAAAATTGCTGAAAATCTTTTTTGAGAAAAGGTGATTCCAGCGAACTGTTCCGGTCTGGTTGCCAAGATTCATTTTTGCGAACTGGTTTTTAAACACGTCCCTTCCGAAATATCCAGAAAGGAAAATGCGGTTATTTTCATTGATGGTGTGATTTATCTTGGCATTTAAATCATAGAAGTATAGCTTATTGTCCCTGATATCTTCCTTTCCAAAAATTGGAATGAACAGATCAGCATAAGTTCTTCTGCCTGAAACAATAAATGAGGTTTTGTTTTTTACCAGTGGCCCTTCCAGGGTTAGCCGGCTGGCGATCAAGCCAATACCTCCTGTTACCGAGAAACGTTTTGAGTTTCCGTCCTTCATCCTTACATCAAGTACTGATGATAACCTTCCTCCGTATTGTGCTGGTATATCTCCTTTATATAATGTGACGTCCTTGATAGCATCATTGTTGAATACAGAGAAGAATCCAAGAAGGTGGCCTGCATTATATACTGTTGCCTCATCGAGTAATATCAGGTTCTGGTCGAGCCCTCCACCCCGGACACTGAACCCTGATGATCCCTCAGCGGCAGTCTGAACACCTGGTAGTAACTGTATTGCTTTTATGATATCAATTTCACCCAGCAGTGTCGGGATGTTCCTGATACTTTTAGCATCCATTTTCACCACGCTCATCTCTGGTTTTTCGATGTTGTCCCTTGCTCTTTTGGCTATAACTTCAACCTCTTTGAGTATTTGTTCCCCCGGAAACAATTCGATATTGACGGTTATGTCATGGTCAAGATCAATCTTTTGTTCAACCGGGTTGTAACCAACAAAAGAATATGTTATTGTATATGTGCCCTCAGGAAGGCTGAGGGAATAAAATCCATAAACATTTGTACTTGTTCCTGCCTTTAATTCCTGAACATATATGGTTGCGCCTAACAGGTCCTCACCGGTTTGCCGGTCCTTTATAAAGCCACTTATGGTAAAATTGTTTTTTACTGTTCCATTTGCAAAAATCACAGTAATTGTTAACATCCATAATGTCAGTGTGATGATCAACCTTGTCATGCCCTGATGATTTGTGGTTTGTGAGCTTTGTTATTGATAGAACCAGCCAAACAAAAAAGTTAAAGTTAATTTTAAACGATTAATTATTATTATTATTTTTAAATTTATAAGTTAATTTGATACATTGTTACATTGGAATAACTTTTGATAGCCAAGCAAGTATAATCATCCGTTATGACCTCTGATAAGAAAAGAATATTATACAGTCTGGTTTTTCCATTCATTTTTGTTTTTATTCTTTGGATGGTTAAGATTATCGAGGTATTACTAGATATTTCGCTTGTCAATCTTGGCATTTATCCCTTATCAGCGAAAGGCCTGCCAGGGATAATAACTGCACCGCTGATTCACAGTGATTTTTCACACCTGGTTGCAAATTCCACATCTCTTTTCGTTTTGCTGGCTGTTCTTTTTTATTTCTACAAAGAGATAGCGTTTAAAATATTCTTCCTGATATATCTTTTTACGGACATTTGGATATGGTTTGGTGCACGTGAGGCCTTTCATATTGGTGCCAGCGGGCTTGTTTACGGCCTTGTTTCCTTTTTATTTGTTAGTGGTATTATCAGGAGAAACCCTCGCTTGATGGCCATCACCCTTTTAGTCACCTTTCTTTACGGTAGTTTGATCTGGGGTATTTTCCCCGAATTTTTTCCTGGCAGGAATATTTCCTGGGAATCACACCTGATGGGATTAATCGCTGGTTTTGTGCTGGCAATATATTTCAGGGGCTATGGCCCTCAAAGAAAAAAATATGAATGGCAAGATGAAGATGATGATGATGACGATGAAAATGCATATTGGAAAACTGCTGATCCGAAAGAAATATAGTCAGTGACCAGTGACCAGTGATCAGTGTATAAATTTATCATACAGCCAGAACAGGATCACTGTGCCGATACCGATTCCTGTGAACACTATCCATATCTCTGAGGGATGGTATGTGTTCCACAGGTAGTCTGTCAGGGTTTGATGGTCAAATCCCATCAGCTCACAGGCCCTGTTGATGTAATCACTTTGCGTGAAGTTGTCTGATATTTCCGGAATTTCAAGGCCACGTTTGCTAACTTCTGTCTGTAATAAAGTAATTTTATCCGACATCTTACCATAAACATTACCTGACAGGATGCCGGCAAAGAAATTACCACCGGCCATTGGCAGGTAGTAAGCCCCCATATACATAGCCACTTTTTCCTTTGGGGCTATTTTACCGATATATTCCAGTATCTTGGGTGAGCTTGCCATTTCCCCTATAGCAAAGATCAGAATGGTCAGGAAAAGGTAAAACGGATTACTGGTGACAAACCACAATCCAATTCCAATTGAGCATATAAAGATCCCTGCGATCATTGAATTCAATGGCTTATATTTCATTATAAAAGCCGAGACCATAACCTGGAAAAGCACAATATACAAAGCATCAATATTGGTCAGCATCTCAGGAGCAATAGTTCCCTTAGCAGTTCCAATAGCTGATGCCAATCGTGGTGAAATACCGGCCAGAGCATCGTAGATCACCGATGTATCCAGCCATTGATCAATAAAAACCGGCAAGGTATAGAATAGCTGGTTGTACATTGTCCAGAACCCAATGATGATGATTAAAAAGACCAGGAATTTGAAATTTTTCAGAACGCCGAATAGATTTTTGAATATAACAGATATGGATTGAGAAAGTGGTTCTGATTTTTTTTCTGATAATGGTTCTTTATAAAAAAGGATTACTAATAGCAGGTTGATCAGGATGACTACCGATGACATGATGAAAACATAGTTCCAGCTTATTTCCCTGAACTTGGCAGCGAAAACCGGTCCGATAAAAGCACCAACATTGACGATCATGTAAAAGATGCCAAAACCTATTGAAGAGGACTTATCATCTGTTGTTTTTGCAATGGTGGCAGTTATCACTGGTTTGAACAATCCTGCGCCAATTGCCAGAAATAAAAAAACGAACCACATGGATGCATAACTTTTAAATACACCCATCATGAAATACCCGGAAGCCAGGATCAGGTATGAGATGATGAGTATTCTTTTATAACCGAATTTATCAGCAATGGCACCGGTAATGATAGGGAGAAAGTATAGAACAGCAACAACGGTTCCGATCAGATAGCCTTTTTGTGTCTGGGTGAAACCAAGTGCCCCGGTATCTCTTGATCCTGTCAGATACAAGGCCAGGACCATGAACATTCCATACCAGGCCCATCGTTCGAAGAGCTCCATCGTATTGGCAATCCAGAAAGTACGCGGGAATCTTTTGAAACTTTGGGTGATCCGGTTCATGATTTTTATAAATAATTAAATATTGTTTAAAAAACTTCTGATTTTGAATGATTGTGAGCTTTTTAGTCAGGATAATTGCATTTATGTTTTTAATTAGATATATTTAAAACTTGAATTTTGTGTAAATCTATCAGGATATAAAAATATTATTAATCATATGATCATTCCGTTTTTTTAACAATTATTTTTATTAATGTTTTTTGTATAATATAGCCTGATAGATTCCCCGAAGGGATAGGCATAAATTAATCAGCAAGTTATAGTTAAACTTTAAATTCTAAATGCATTATATTTTTATGGATTTTGATCAGACAGTCATACAATCGATCAGCATTATTATTCTGTTGATATTATTAGGGATGTGGTTCAGGAAAATGGGGGTATTAATAGAAGAGGATGGAGGATTATTTGCACGACTGATCACACAATACACCCTTCCTGCCCTGATCTTTCATGCCTTATCTACTTTATCGGGTGCTGGTTCAATTTTATAACCAAGTTCACTCTCCAATTGACCATAAATTGTTTTAATCTCTGTCATATAGCCGTCAAATGTACGGTCAATGACGAGTTTTAGCATATAATCAATACAATCTTCTTCCGTGATTTCTTCTACTTCAGCTTGAATTACTTCTGTAATTTTGATGTAAAGCTTCTTCCCAAGTTCGATAATGTGGTCTTTACTTTTAACATTTGTGAAGTAATAATCACGCCATTCTACTAATGTATTAGGTTCACACTTTCTTATGCTTTCAGAAGTCGGTCCAACATTCCTTTTGAAGTTAAGTTGAAACCTATTCATTGCACTATTTAAAATCCATTCTATTGCCATATTCTAAATTTGATTGTTTGGATTATTTGAATTCCATGTTTCACGTATTCTCTCAGCTCTATTCTGTAAATCTGGAATTCTGTTTTCCAAATAATTTATAGCTTCTATTGCTTGATTACGTGTTGTTACTTTAAAATATCTATTGTTCGAGCTGCCAATTAAATACTCTCCTGAATTGACCATCTCGCGTACGTATTTTTAATGGTTTCTTGTGTTCTTCCCGGTTCTACATGATGTGTTAAAGTGGCGTATATTTCATCGGCAGTGATGAACCTTTGGGTATTATTTACAATTCTATAAATATGGTCAATTATTTGTTGCTTGTTCATTCGTTTGAAAGGTTTAAAAATTTCTGCTTATACTTAAAATTAAATGAAGTGTCAGGTTCAGCTAATCCTTCCTTGATAAGATGAGCATTGATAAAAGTCTTGTTTTTTAGATATAGATAGCACATTAGGTGATTTTCATCATCATACTTTTGATTATCATATTTTAGAAAGACTTTCTGACCCTTTGTTTTATCAAGTAGAAATTTAATGGCTTGTCCGTTTGAACTTTCTTTTTGCTTAACTCCAATAAGACGAATCACTATGTCATTGTTCAGCCTAATGAGTTCAGTACTGATAATTTCTTTAACGGAATAATATTCTTCTCTTTGAGAGCTATTTTGGTCTATTTTAGAACCAAATTGCAGTTTCTTGGGGTCAATTTTTTTGTCAAGCTTATGGCAATCAACAAATCTGTAAGGCAGTGAATTGAGTTCTTTTTCAATATCTAAATTCAAATTGTCTTTTAAAAATTCGTATTTAGTTCCTGAAATGTCTGCTTGATTAATATTTAGTTTCTTCTTGGCTATTTCAATGAATTCAGGGTTGATTTCACATCCAATTGAGTTTCTTTCTAAGTTCCTTGCAGCCAAAGAGGTAGTGCCACTTCCCATAAATGGGTCTAAAACAGTTTCACCTCTAAAAGCAAACATTTTGATTAATCTTTTTGGCAATTCTTCGGGGAACATTGCAATATGTCCGTCTTGCTTTGCACCCCCAAAAGTCCAATGACCTGCAAAATACTTTTTCCATTCGTCCTTAGTTAGCTTGGATTGGTCCTTTATGGCTTTATTAATTTTTGAAGGTGTACCTAATTTTTTAAATAACAAAATAAATTCGTAATCAATGGACAAAATTCCGTTTCTTGGTGTAGGATAACTTCCCATCAGAGATGCTCCACCTGTTGTGTTGGTCGTAGTTTGCTTTTGCCAGATAATTGCACCCATATAATCAAAACCAATGCTTTCACAAAATTTGATTATTTCGGTGCGGATAGGAATTACCTTATATCGTCCGTAATAAACAGCACGAGCGAATTGGTCGCCAATGTTAATACATAAACGGCAGCCATTATCAAGCACACGATAACATTCTTTCCACACTAAATTCAAATTGTTTATGTATGTCTCATAGTCTTCATGATAGCCTATTTGGTTTTCTGTACCGTAGTCCTTTAATTGCCAATATGGGGGTGATGTTATCACTAAATGCACGGACTTATCTGGGATAAGATTCATTTGTCGGCTGTCACCAGTTATTATTTTATGTGTTGTCTTCAATTGTCAATTTGTTTTTGTACAAAGATAATCAGAATATAGCGCTTTTTGGTTTGTTTTTCGATTTTCTTAGCCTTGCCCCTAACTGCGGCATTAACTGCTGTTTTTTCAAAAAGGTTATTTTTATTATCTCTCACCTTTTATAATTTTCAAATTGATTAATTTAATTTACTGCTTGACTTTTGCCTCCAGATAAGGTGATATTCTTTGAAACAAGCTATCATTTACCTGATTAACTTTCTTCAATTCTTCAATTGATTTAAATTTTCCTTGTTGGTCTTTATATCTGAAAATACTTTTAACCAATTCATAATCGAAATAAGGGTGTTGCAGTAATTGTTTAAATTCAACTTTATTGATGTTTATTTTATCGATTTTATCTGCATTAATACTAATATTGTTTTTAAACAATTCGAACCTTGCAGTGTCCATTCCATAAACTTCCAGCAATTGTTCTTTACAGTAATATCCTCCAAGTAATTTCCTGTATTTAATGATCCTTTTAGCATAAAAAGGCCCGATACCCCTAAGCCTGACCAGATCAGTGGTGTCGGCAGTGTTGAGTTCTATTAGTAAGGGTTTACTGGTTTTTTTTTGCTGATAAAACCTTGACGTGTTAGTCTTTGAGGACTTCCGGAAAGTATCCGGGGAATCCCTTTGCTGTTGTTGTTCTACAATGAAGACATTGATTTCCTTTTCAAACTCACTGAAATCAAAACCAGGTTTTTCTTGAAAAGCGGGAAAAAGGCGATTAAAAGTGACCAGGGTAAACAGTATAAACAGAAGCGTAAATATGCCTCTTCTTTCTTGTTTGGAAAAAGAGAAAAAATCCTTGATAACCGGGTTCATCAATACAGGGGTTAATGAAAAGGCTTTGGAACGAAAAAGCCTTTAATCATTAATCCACTGAAGAAAATTTTGTTCCATTTAAATTATATCAGAATTTCAACAGTCCCAGTTGATTCAGGAATATGATGGCTATAGCGACCGGTGCAATAACCCTTACGATTACCATAAAAAGATTAATGAACCTGGCTTTTAAAACCCCTTTATTAGATAACTCGTCTTTGACATTTCGTTTTCCGAGGACCCAACCTACAAAAATCACTATGAAGAAACCGCCCAGTGGCAGCAGCAGATTTACAGAGGTGTATTCAAGCAGTGAAAACATGCTTTGTCCGAATATTTTCATATTTTCCATCGGGCCTTGCGAAAGGGTGCAGAAGATACCGATGATGGTGATAATGGCCGTTGCGACTACAGTAGCTCTTTTTCTGGATATACCTAATTCTTCTGAAAAGAAGGCTACAACAACCTCCAGTATTGAAATAGTTGAGGTTAATGCAGCTATAACCAGAAGCATGAAAAAAAATAGTGACCAGAAATATCCTCCTGCCATTTGCTGGAAGATACCGGGGAGAGTGATAAAAACCAATGCTTCACCCTCAGCAGGGTTGATGCCAAATGCAAACACTGCCGGGAATATGGCAATACCTGCAAGAACAGTAACAAAAGTATCAGCAGCAGCAACAGAATAAGCAGTATTGGGAAGCTTGTCTTTTTTACTAATATATGAACCGTAGGTTATCAGGGTTCCCATGCCGATGCTCAAGGAGAAAAGTGCCTGTCCGAGGGCTTCAAGGATGACATTTGGTGTAATTTTTGAGAAATCCGGTTTGAAAAGGAAATTAAGTCCTTCTCCGGCCCCGGGTAAAGTAATGGACCTGATACATATGACTAGAATAAGGACCAGAAATATAGGCATCAGGATCTTGGCATACTTTTCAATTCCTTTTCTGACACCTCTGTAAACAATCCAGGCTGTCAGAAACATGAAAACAATCTGCCATATCACCGGCATTAGTCCGCCTTGCTGAAAATCACTGAACATTTCAGTAAGCTCTGATGGGCTTTTTCCACTGAATCCATTGGATACCGACCTGTACAGGTATTCCAGGGTCCAGCCTGCTATTGTGCTGTAAAACGCCAGGACGAAGAAAGCTGCTGCGATTCCCATGATCCCTATCAGGCACCATGGTTGTCCGGGTCTTAGCTTTTTAAAAGCACCATAGGGGTTACGCTGTCCCCTTCTTCCAATCGTAAATTCGGATAGCATTACGGGAATTCCTATGGCAATGACAAAAAGAAGATATATGATGAGGAAGGCAGCACCACCATTTTGACCTGCCACATAAGGAAAACGCCAGATATTGCCAAGCCCGATGGCTGAACCGGCGGCAGCTGCGATAATACCTATCTTGGAACTGAAACTGTCTCTCTGTGAAAAATCAAATTTTGCCATTTCGAATATTTAGATGCAATTATACGAAAATAATGAATTAAGTGAGAATGTGTATTTGTGAGCCGTGAAATGTTATTTGTTATTCGTATATTCGTTGATTAGTTGATTATACGGAGAGTAGTTATTCGTTATTAGAAATCTGTAAAAACAGAAGTAAGGTTAGACAGGCTAATGGATTATGATAACAATTGAAATAGTTAATAATTAATAAATCATGGATATTCAGGTCAGGGAGATAAAGACAAAAAAGGAGCTTTGGAAATTTATTCGCTTTCCTCAGAGGTTATACTCTGGCAATGATTATTATACTCCACCAATATTATCTTCAGAGTTAAAAACACTTAGCAGTGATAAAAATCCCGCATTTGAATTTTGTGATTGCAAATTATGGCTGGCATATAAAGAAGGAAAGATCGTGGGAAGAATAGCCGGGATCATTAACAATAACTATAATGAACAGCATAAAATCAGAAATGCAAGATTTGGGTGGCTGGATTTTATTGAAGATGAAGATATTTTGAATAGTCTTCTGATAGCCGCTGAAAATTGGGCCAGAGAGAACAATATGGAATATATCCATGGCCCCCTTGGCTTTACTTCCTTCGATGCTTCGGGTATCCTTATCGAAGGTTTTAAGGAAATTCCAGCCTCTTTTGCTCATTATAATTATCAGTATTATTCTGAACTGATTGAGAAAAACGGTTATATAAAAGATATTGACTGGATTGAGTTTAAAATAAAAGTACCACAAAAAGTTCCTGATAAGATAAGAAGAGGAGCAAGAATAATAAAACAAAAATACAATTTACATGCAGTTAAAGAGAAAACAACAAGAGGACTGAAAAGGTATGTAAAAGATTTATTTAATATAATAAATATCACATACAAGGATTTTTATGGTTTTTCTGAACTAACGGCAAAACAAAGTAAATTATTGGAAAAGGACTTCCTGTCTCTTCTGAATCCGGAATTTGTTTCACTTGTTGTTGATCAGCATGATAAACTGATAGCTTTTGGTATTTCTCTTCCTTCTCTTTCCAAAGCAGTGAAAAAATCAAAAGGAAGGTTATTTCCGTTTGGGTATTTTAGAATTTATCGTGCATTGCATAAAAATGACAAGGTTGACCTGCTTTTGATAGCAATTGATCCCAATTACCAGAACAAAGGGATAAACGCAATAATTTTTGATGATCTGATGCAGGTTTTTATAGATAAAAAAATTGTTGACGTGGAAACAACCAGAGAACTGGAAGATAATATTAAAGTGCAGCAATTATGGAAGGATTATGAAAGCATGCAGCATAAAAGGGTCAGGTGTTATATAAAAAAACTTTAATGGTTGCGCTGTTTTTTCATTTCTGAAAAATAATATTTTGTTTCTTTTATGACAACCGGAGTCAGGAAAAGCAAGGCGATCAGGTTGGGGATAGTCATGAAGGTTATCACCATATCCACAAAATGCCATACAAGGTCAATACCCCAGACACAGCCAAAGAAAACAAAAAGACCATAAAGGTAACGGTAGGGTTTGATGTATTTTTCACCAAGCAGGTAATTGGCCGCCCTGGTGCCGTAATATGACCAGCTGATAATAGTAGAAAAAGCAAACAGCATCAAGCCTACAGCCACCAGATGCAATCCGACACCGGAAATGCCTGCCCTGGATAAGCCTGTTTCCACTCCCTCGATGGTCATACTAACTCCTTTTAAATCGGTATTCCATGCACCTGTGACAATGACCACCAACGCAGTGAGTGTGCATATGATCAGGGTGTCCACTAAAGGCCCCACGGATGCAACCAGGCCTTCTCTTGCACTGTACCTGGTTTTTGCGGCAGCATGGGCAATAGCAGCTGACCCTTGTCCTGCTTCATTTGAGAAAAGCCCTCTTCTGACACCCCATACCAGTGTCATAATAAATGTGGAGCCGATGAACCCACCCGTAGCCGCAGTTCCTGTAAAA
The DNA here is from genome assembly GCA_030606625.1 of Bacteroidales bacterium. Taxonomy (GTDB): domain Bacteria; phylum Bacteroidota; class Bacteroidia; order Bacteroidales; family B18-G4; genus JAUWGC01. The sequence continues at coordinate 13,532 of JAUWGC010000027.1, forward strand.
GCATCATGGAAAATAAGTGCAAAAGCACCGGGAATTTGGTCGTGCATGATCCCCAGAATGAGAAGTATACTGGAAACATAAAGAATGGCCATAAATGGAACCAGCTTACTGGTCACTTCGGCAATGCGTTTAATACCTCCGATAATGACCAGTAATACAAGTGAGGTAATTATAATACCCGAAACCCATGTTGGAATCTGATAATTGGTGAATAAAGCATCACTCATTGAATTTGATTGGGCCATATTGCCTGTACCCAGTGAACAGAGAATGGTTGCAATAGCAAAGATTATTGCCAGAACTTTAGCAAAGCTCCCGAGTTTATCTTTCAAACCATACTCCATGTAATACATTGGTCCTCCGGAAACACTTCCGTCAGAATTGAATTTCCGGTATTTATGCGAAATGGTGCATTCACAATATTTCAGGATCATCCCAAGAAACCCGGTAATCCACATCCAGAATATGGCTCCCGGACCCCCGAAATATATTGCGAGGGAAACTCCTACAATGTTTCCGGTTCCAATTGTAGCTGACAATGCTGTGGTCAGGGCCTTGAAATGATTGACATCACCTTTGTCTCCGGGTTTGTCGTATTTACCGGCAATTATGCGGATAGAATGCCATAGTTTGGTGACATTCAGGAATTTTAACCGGATAAGGAAATATAAACCTGTTGGGATCAACATGAATAAAACCAGATATCCTCCAACGTAATCGTTATAAGTCAGTATTATCCGGTCGATAAATTCCAGGAATTGATTCATAAAAAATATTTTTTATGATATGCTCACACCTTGCTATCGGGATAGGTTGGGGTTAAGACTTAAACTGACCTTACGATGTTCTTCATGCTTTCAATTTGTTCTTTTGTTCCCAGAACAAATAGTTTTGATCCGGAGATAACCTTGGTGTCTGGTGAGGGGTTCAGAATAAATTCTCCATCGGGGGTTTTAAAACCTATGATGTTTGCACCCGATTTTTTCCGGAATCCGATCTCATGGATGGTTTTAGAACTGACATTATCCCTGAGGTTACTGCATTCAATCTCTTCCAGGTTTGTCGGAGAGGTACCATGAATTGAAAGGTGCTCCAGGAATTCGAAAATATCGGGCTTGGCAACAAGGGTTGCCATGTGTGAACCGCCAACTTTTTCCGGCATGATCACGTTGTTAACACCTGCAACCCTTAACTTTTTCTCAGAGCTTTCGTTAGATGCCCTGCTGATGATCTTCAATGAAGGATTCAAATATCTGGCAGTGAGAACAACGAAAAGGTTGTCTGCATCGTTGGGTAATGTTGAGATCAGAGATTTTGCAGATTTAATATCTGCCTTCAGGAGTGTTTCATCAGTGGTGGAGTCTCCTTCAATAAACTTGTGAGGATTGTTAAGGTTTTGAATGATGAGTTCATGATTCTTCTCAATGACCACATAAGGTTGATTGTGAGCTTGAAGTTCGTTTGCAGCCTGCTGGCCGTTTCTACCGAATCCACATATAATTACATGATTTTCCATTTTCTTGTATGATGATTTTTTTCTGTAACCTTTGATAAATAACAAACTGAGTTTTCCTTCCACAACATAAGAGGTTATGATGGAAATCGTATAGGCATAAGTGCCGAAACTTAAAAGGATCAGGAAGATAGTAAATATTTTGCCCCCGGCAGATAGTTTGTGAATTTCACCAAATCCAACTGTTGATATAGTTATAATTGTCATGTAAAGGGCATCCATGAATGGATCACCTTCAATGATCATGTATCCGGCAATACCAATAACCATGATTGCCAGAAGGATAAATAATGCAATCCTGATCTGCTTCTTTCGGATAAAGTGTTCCATCCTTTTAACCTTGACGGGATATATTCACAAAGATAAGAATTTATCTTACTTCCGGGAAGCCATGTCTTCGAGAACAAAGTTGCCAATTTCGCATTCCAGGCATTTTTTTGAATTGCAGAATTCCTTTTTTAATTGCAGCAAGGCCTGGCTCTGGTGAGCTGACCTGGCTTTTATTCCAAATGACGACCATTTCAGAATGATACTGTTGTTTTCAGGAGGAAGATCATTAAGAAATGCAATGGTTCTCTCAATATAATCAGGGTTATCATTGATCTGGCCATAGACATGAAAAAAAGGAACCACGGTATTGATGATCAGCAGATTTATTGCATCCCTGCCCAGCTTTTTGGATTGTTCCACGGAAGATTTATCAAATATGTAATGAGTTTTCCAGTATACGGAACATGCAACCTCAAAAATATCATACAATTCTTTTTTATCGCTAATATGAATCACCTTGCTGAATATTTTACCGGACTTTTTAATGAGGTATGCAAACTGGGCAATCCTGACAGTTGGAAAATTTGAAGGCCGTAGTCTTAAAAAATTCCATAGATGGTGATCTATTGGAAGAAGGGAATATCTTTGCTTCAGATACTTATATTCTTTTGAAAGAAGATTGGGATATTCATCCTGGTAGTCCTGTTCTAAAAATCCCGCCTGGCCAAATAATAATGCTTCCAGCTGGATCAGGTTGTTCTGATGTTTGATGATGTATTGGAAAGGAAGGGATCTGGCTAAAAGTTCAAAAGCATGGTTGTTTAATTTGAAACCAAAATTAAAAGCTAAATATTGGTAGAAGGTTTGCTCCCAGTCAAAATTGTTCAAAACCAGGGACCTCTCAATAACAGAAGCTTTCTGATCAAGCCTTTTCAGTAAAAGCTTGTCGATCCATGATAGAATGTTGTTAAGGTCAAAATTATGCAGAAGCTTGGCACATGGAACCCAAAGCCGGTTCTTCATAAAATTGTTATAATGAAAGAAAAGATTTTCATCGAATTTTCCTTTTATTTCAAGTGTCGGCATTTTTTCCCCGTCTTTCCTGAAAATGCACTTGTCATTTTTATATACCACATGAAGAATAATATTGTTATAATTATCATCATATTGATGCCCATGCTTGAGCCAGTCGGAAGCACAGATGTGAATTTCAATATTTCCTGCCCACAAGGTATTATTGATCCTTACCCTGGCATCAAAGAAATCCGGTCCTGCATCTGTGTTAATGATACCAGGCTGGATGATCTTTAAGACATCACCATCAGTTGTTATCAGTTCATTCCGGATAAGCCGGAACTTCCATAGGTAATGAAGAAAAGTTTCAGTCATTTTGTAAAGATTTTGTTGAGTAATTAAGAAGGATGTTTTATTCTTTATACCTTTTTGTCCCGGATGTACCACATAAAATTTACTTTTTAGCAATTTAATCATGAGGCGTGAAATGGAAAACGTGAAGCGAGTATAATATTTTCGCTTTCCGATTGAAAAATTTATTTGCAAATAGGATTAAATTTTTTTAAATTTGTACATTATGTATCTTTATATGAAAATTAAATGAAGCAATCTGATGAGTATGTGACTTTGATCGAGGAAAAGTTGAAAAAGTTCATTGAGTTGCATACACATTTAAAGCTGGAATATCAAAATTTAGTAGAAGAAAAATCAGTATTAAATAAAATAGTAGAAAATCAAAAAGAAAAATTAAAAGAGTCGGAAAAACAGATTAATAATATTATAACAGCCAAGTACTTAAAAAACAACAAAGAAACTACAGAGGCAAAGCAAAAGATTAATGAGATTTTGCGGGAAATTGACAAATGTGTTGGACTATTAAATCAGTAAGAGTTTTGCAATTGAGTAAATCGAATGGAAGAACTTACAATATCTGTAAAGATCGCAGAACGAACTTACAAAATGACCATAGATCCTAAGGAAGAAGAAATAGTTAGAAAAGCAGCCAAATTAATTAATGAAAAAATAAAGGACTATTCAGGTACATATGCTTATAATGACATACAAGATTTATTATCCATGGTGGCACTTCAGTTTGCTACAAGCACGGTTAAATATGATGAGATTTTAGGGAGCATGGATAATCATTTGGCGAATAGATTAAAAGAGGTAAACAAATTATTAATGGATCAACTGGAATAAAGCCCAACACCCGTTCTTTGAAAGATATTCAAGATCTACCCGCATTAATTCATCATAGTTTATAAACTCAACATTATAATAATTAGGGTTTAAAGCTCATAAATCTATAGAACAGGCCATAATTCCCATATTGGGATTTCATGCTTCACATGGACATTGGAAGTTCGAAAGGTTTGGCAACCCTAAACGTGTCAATTGGGGTTTATTTAAAACTCCTGAATTTAATGCGGGTTTTTTATTTTTTAGCTTGAGAGCTGCTTGTTGTTTTTGAGTAAAGTAGTGTTAAACTAAAATATTAAGTAAGATGCCAGAAATATTGATAATTATTATTGTTGGAGTAAGTGCACTGTTTTTAGGAGGATTGAGCGCAAGTACTTTTTTACGTAAAGCAATTGAAAGGAAAAGTGAGAGTATTCTAAGGGAAGCTAAAGAAAAAGCAGAAGTTATTAAAAAGGACAAGATTCTCCAGGCAAAGGAAAAGTTCTTTCAGTTAAAGACAGAACACGAAAGAGCCATCAATGAGAGAAATTCAATAATGCAAAAAGGTGAGAACAGGTTAAAACAAAAGGAAAATACCGTCTCTCAGAAAATGGAGGAAATTCAAAGGAAACAAAAAGAAATTGACACCATCAGGGAAAACCTTAACAATCAACTGGATATTATTAGTAAGAAACAACTGGATCTTGACAAATCACATAAACAACAGGTTGAACAGTTGGAAATAATGTCGGGGCTTTCTGCCAGCGAAGCAAAGAACCAGTTGATTGAGGCGCTCAAGGAAGAAGCCAAATCAGAAGCTCTTGTGTATATCAAGGATATTGTTGAAGAAGCTAAAATGACAGCCAATACCGGTGCCAAAAAAATTGTTATTGAAACTTTACAAAGAACAGCTGCTGAACATGCAATAGAAAATACTGTCTCAGTATTTAATATAGATAACGATGAGATCAAGGGCAGGATCATCGGGAGGGAAGGCAGGAATATCAGAGCACTGGAATCACTTACTGGTATTGAGATTATCATTGATGATTCGCCGGAAGCCATTATTCTTTCAGGGTTTGATCCTGTTCGGAGAGAGATAGCACGTCTTTCACTACATAAGCTGGTTACAGATGGAAGGATTCATCCTGCCAGGATTGAAGAAGTCGTTTCCAAAACTAAAAAACAGGTTGAACAGGAGATTATTGAAATAGGAAAACGGATTGTCATTGACCTTGGTATTCATAATATGCATCATGAACTGATAAGGATGATCGGGAAGATGAAGTACCGGTCATCATATGGGCAGAATCTTCTTCAGCATTCAATTGAAGTTGCCAACCTGTGCGCTACTATGGCAGCTGAATTGGGTTTGAATCCTAAAAAGGCTAAGCGTGCAGGATTATTGCATGATATTGGCAAGGTACCTGATAATGAACCTGAGTTGCCACATGCACAACTGGGTATGAAACTAGCTGAGAAATTCAAGGAAAATCCGGAAATTTGCAATGCCATTGGCGCACATCATGATGAGGTAGAGATGGAATCACTAATAGCCCCGATCGTACAGATCTGTGATGCGATCTCTGGCGCCAGGCCTGGCGCACGCAGGGAAGTGGCTGAATCATATATCCAGCGGTTGAATAAACTGGAAGAACTTGCTTATACTTATCCTGGAGTAGTGAAAACCTATGCTATCCAAGCTGGAAGGGAATTACGGGTCATCGTAGGAGCAGATAAAATTACAGATGAGGAAGCAAAAACAATGTCATACGACCTGTCGAAAAAAATACAGGATGAAATGACTTACCCGGGACAGATTAAAATTACTGTTATCAGGGAAGTAAGAGTCGTTAATTATGCAAAATAAAAAAGTTCCAGTAAGGGAACATGTTTTACACACTGTCCTGGGCATTCATCTTTTCTTCAAACTCTTTGATCAGCTCTTCAGGAGATTTTCCAAGGTTTTCTATTGACATTTGAGCATCATCTGCAAAATCATTGTCAGGATACTTTTCCAGAAACTCCATGTATATTTGTTTGGCCGTTTCAAGGTCGCCAAGGTAGTTTTCATATACATAGCCTTTCAGAAATAAGCATTCAGGAACTTTCCTGAAATCAGGATAATTATCTATGATCCTGTTATAAAGATTGATGGCTTTTTGGGCCTCATTCAGATTCATTGAGATGTCAGCTGCTTTAAATAAGTATTCCACAGCCATGGAATCATCAGCGAATTGATCAGCAAACAAAATATATGCCTGAACCAGATCCATGGCTTTCTGTTTGCTGGCCATTACGCCTTTTTCGGAGAAAAGTTCATTTTCCATTTTCTGAATTTCGGAGACCTCCTTTTTCTTTGGGGAACTGCATGATGATACGACTAATGCAATTAGGATCAAAATGGCAAATGTTTTAAATGTTTTAAATGTTTTCATAATAGATTTACTTTATTAAATAGAATTTAAATTATCTAATAGCTTTTTTCTTTTGAATAGGAAATATCATCTTATATGCAACGTCAATATTTCCTTTTTTAATATCCAGGAGCTTTCTTTTTAATAGGGTTTTACGAAGTGAACTGATCCGTTCGACGAACAGAACACCTTCCAGATGGTCATACTCATGCTGGATGACCCTTGCAATGATCCCATCATATTTTTTGTCAATGAAATTAAAATCCTGATCATAATATTGTATCCGAATGTTTGATTTGCGTAAAACATCTTCCCTGATTCCAGGCACACTCAGGCAACCCTCATTAAAAAACCATTTTTCACCTGATTCTTCAATGAACTCAGGATTGATAAAAGCTTGCTTAAAACTTCCGGCTTCAGGATATTCTTTGGTATATGGGAATGTATCTACAATAAATAACCTGATTGATCTGTTTACTTGAGGTGCAGCAAGTCCGACACCACTGGAAGCATGCATGGTCTCAAACATATCATAAACCAACTGCTTCAGATCAGGATAGTGATTGTCTATTTCCCCGGCAACTTTTTTCAGAATAGGATGTCCATATGCAACAATAGGTAACATTTTGATCTTTCGTTTATTAGTTGTAATCATTTGATTTAGTTTACGTCCAGGTATGATTGCAGTAAGATGGTCGCACTGATGCGATCGATCAGTGCTTTATCCTGCCTGGCTTTTTTCTTAATACCTGAATCAAGCATGGTTTGAAAAGCCATCTTTGAAGTAAATCGTTCATCAAACCGTATGATTTCGATATCGGGAAATGTTTTTTTTAGTTTATTCACAAAAGGTTCAATATAAGTGGCTGCTTCGGATGCGGTGTTGTTCATTTGCCTGGGTTCACCTACCAGTATCTTTTCAACATTTTCCCCGGAAATGTATTTCTCCAGGAAACTGAAAATATCTTTAGCAGGAATTGTTGCCAGTGAATTTGCAATGATCTTAAGCTCATCAGTAACAGCTAGTCCAACCCTTTTCCGGCCATAATCAATTGATAAAATTCTCCCCATTAACCTGAATCTATTTTGATTTCTATTAAACAACAAAATTATAAAGAACTACAAATAATTGAGAAAAATTTGGTTAATTTTGAATTGTAAAACCTTTTTTTATGTTACATGATCTAAAGAAAATCATTGAAAATGCTTGGGAGAACAAGGGTTTAATGACTAATAAGGATACGAAAAATGCAAT